>DAITPI010000073.1:0-13105 GCA_036833655.1 Anaerolineales bacterium
TCTCGATAAGGATATTTCTCAGAAAGTTTCATCACCACACTTCTCGCCGTTCTGAGGATCTTCCCAGCCAGAAATATGTACTTCAAAAAGAGACAGGATCCCTGCCGACAGGGTAAAGAATGTACGATAGCGAGTGGACATAAGATCCCTTTTTCCTCCTCCAGCTCCTTCTCAGATCGTTAGCTGTCGCGATGATGGTATGTCTTTACGCCGAAGATGCCGCCTGCCATTCGGGGAGTTTGTACTGTCCAGGTGGATAGTATGTCGAATGGTACGCTTTACATATCTCCCCCTCTGCCCGCTATTAGTAGGTCACGGCTGCTGCGCAGCGCGCTGTGGGGGACGTGACCATTGGAGACCAGCGCGGGTGTTGGACCCGCACCCGCCCTACCCGTCCTCCGGACACCCTCCCCAAATCCGACAGCCAGGGGTTTCATAATTAGCCCAAGTATCCATGTCGGATTTGGGGAGGGCAGGGTAGGGCAAGAACGGGAGTCGACTATGCCACCAAAAAGATCTACGCCGAAAATTCTCCATCGTGCAGGGGAATTGCGGACACCTGCCCCGGACGCAGGTGCCGGGGAGCAGACCACACCTGCTGAAAAAAAGTTGTGGGCACATCTTCGTCTGATGCGTGATCAAGGGATTCACTTTCGTCGTCAACATGCCATTGCCTCCTTTGTCGCTGATTTCTGCGCTCCGCGCAAGAAACTAATCATCGAGCTGGACGGCAGCCAGCATTTGGAACAAGAAGAGTATGATAGCGAACGCACAAGGTATTTGGAATTGCGGGGTTATCGAGTACTGCGGTTCTGGAACCATGATGTGATGAATAATTTAGACGACGTGCTGCGAGTCATTTGGAATGCACTAAAGGATGCAAACGGGGAGGAAGCAAAAAGGACCGCCGAATAGCCTGTAAACTAGCAGTACGATCCTTCATTGATACATGGCGACATCTGCTGCGCAGCGCCCTCCCTGGCACGGCCCCAGGGCACACCTGCCCTGGCGGGCGGTGTCAGGGAGTGTGCGAAGCACCCTGGGGAGGGTATGGGTGACGTGACGATCGGAGACCAGCTCGAGGTTTTCCTCTGGCGACGTTTCTTTGGTATGGTCAGGTTGTCAGCAGTCGTTTCGATTTTGCCGGTCGCATGTTAATGAAGAGCGGATTCCGAAAGGTCCTTCCCGTCAACAAGCACTGGCCGGAGCCAAAGGCAGGAATGGTCGACCAGAGCGCGTCGTGCACGCCTCCGGTTGTCTGCTTCACCGGCGCGATATTCGTCACCGATTTGATCTGATGGATGAAGCGGGTGTTCGCCAGCTCGAAAAGCTCTTCGGGAAGATAGCCCGGTTGTTGCGATACCAGAGCCAGGGATAGCCAGCGCTTGCGCCCCCGCCGGCTGATCGTCTGGAGGCTGTCCAGGACCGATTTCATCTTGTCGACGGACTGTTTCGAAACGAACGTATGGACTTCCTCGATCACGACCAGTACCTTTGGCCGGGGGACATCTGTATCCGGCATCGTTTCACCGACCGCCGTTTCCGTCACCCTGTCAAATAAGGATTGGAGGATATAGGCGATGGCAATATTCCTGCTCCGATCGTCTGTCTCGGATACGTCGAAGATCGATACTCTGCCGCCGACAAGCAATTCGTCGATATCCAGATAAGGGGTGCTCTCCGTATGGGTCCAATCCAGCATCCCGGAGTGACCCAGCGTATAGAAAAGCTTGTTCCTGAGCGTATTCGCCGTGCCCTTCTCGATATCGTTGAGATGAGAATAGAAGGCCGAGCTGGTGAGAATATCGATCAGGTCGCCAAGTGTATAAGGATACGTGGACCGTTCCGCCCCCGAGGAGGAGCGGCCCGCTGCGCCCGTTCTTTGTACTCGGTCCACCGCCTTTCCATACATTCTGAACTCGGGCTCTGAAAACTCCAGGATGTCGGAAATAATAGAAAGGTCCAGCTCAGAGATCGGTACTTTGAAGCGACTCGGGTTCTCGGCATCGGAGGCGCCCGAGCTTGGCACATAGACTCTACAGTCTTTCACTCCTTCCGGGAGAATCGAATAGTCCTCGCTCAGGATGCGGTTCATTTCGGGGCGATCGTTGGGCTCATTCATCTTGACGTATTCCCCCTCCACGTCGATCAATACGCACGCCCAGTCGGCGTGGCTGACCTCTTCTACCAGGACCTGGACCGTATTCGATTTGCCGGAGCCCACCGTTCCAAAAATGCCTACATTGAGAGGCAGGATATTCTTGTTTTCGGTATCTATACGAACATCGACACGCTGTTCCTCATAACCCATGAGGCTTCCTAATAGCATGTTCCCCTCGAGCTCGAGGAGCTTTCGCAGCCGGTCACGGGGGAAAATGGTGATCGCACTTTGGGGCCTGGGACGAGTTGCCGTAGGCATAACACTCTCACCGTTCAGCAATTGTCCCAGGATCTCGATCGTTCCATACACATCGTACGAAGGCGTCGGTTTGGCGCGTTTCGGAGCTTGCCCGGTCTTCTTTGCGCGCGTAGAACCGGTGCCAGCCTCGTGAGGGATATGGAAGGGTCCTGCAACAATCCGCCCTAGAAATTCGATGTTTTGCTCCGTGTCCTTGATGCAGACATAGACTTCCCGCCGGAAAAGCTTTCGGTGATCCGCGGAAGCCATTGCTTCCAGGGTGGTGTTGTCTGCGGCGCCCCGGTCGAAATTCACGTAACCCAGTATGCCGTCGAGCGGAGTGCTCTCCATTGTGTCGGCATGAGGCGACGGCGACGCTTCTCTGGCGCGCAGGTGCTCCGGGCCGCCTGCCTCCGTTCCGTTCTCACGCGTCCCCGGCTCAGGGGCTTCCATACGATCGAATCGATCTTCTTGTCCAATGGCTAGGGTATCGTCAGTCATTTGGCGTCCATCCAATATGCGTATTTCTGGCATCTATAGGACTGTTTCGCTGCCGATTAGTTACATCCCGCTTTTCGGTGCTCCCCCTCCGCCGAAAGTCGTCAGCTGATCGGCGGTCATTTCGTGCCTCGGTTGCAGGCATTCAGCAAACGAGACAGGCACTTAGTGAGCGCGCTGATTCACAGGAATCACAACTTCCAGGAAGGAACTCCCATTTGCTACGGGAGTCTCTGAAACCTGGTCCTTCTGATCCGTCTTACTCAAGAATTTTCGCGATTTCGGACTTTAGAGTTTCCAGATCGCGTTGAAGAATTTTCCACACAATTTGTAATTTGACCTGATCGTAGCCATGAACAATGACATTCCTTGTACCTATCATGGCCGACCATGGGATGGTATTATGCCGTTCCTGAAACTCCTCCGAAATCTGATTTGCTGCTTCCCCGATTATGATCAGATTGTAGAGAATTGCATCCTGGGTTTTCCCATCTGCGAGAAATTCATCATAGCTAGAAACGGAATACGCTTCAATTGCTTCGATTGCATCTAAAATGTCGCGTATTTTTTTCCTGTCATTCATATAGCGATTGAGTCTGATCTTACGGACCGAACAAACGCTTGATCCTCAACGTTTTGAAGGGCAAAGGTTGGAATCACATCGATCTTGACCCCCAGGAGTTGCTGGACCTCATACTGAAACGCACCAACGCCCAGTGCGGAAACATTTTCATCCATCTCGATAAGAAAATCGATATCGCTCACGTCCTTGCTCTCCCCGCGTGCAACAGATCCAAAGACGTAAATCCTGGATATTCCATGCCTGGCAGCAATTTGGTAGAGTTGCCGTTTCTTTTCCTTGATATCTTCAAGCTGCATGGTGATCCTCAGGCAAATTATAATGCATTCGCTCCTGCCGAAGCTGCATCACATTCATCAACAGGTGACGTCTGCTGCGCAGCGCCCTCCCTGGCACGCACACCTGCCCTGGCGGGCGGTGCCAGGGAGTGTGCCAAGCACCCTGGTGAGGGTGTGGGTGACGATTGGTGCCCAACTCGGGGATTTCCCTAACTATCACGCCGCCTGCTCGGGATCCTCCGGGCTGGCGGTTCCTTTAGTTCAGGATCTCCACATAATCCAGATTGATGGATTCTCCGGTTTCGTGGACGATCTGCACAAAGTGATCGCCGGGAGGCAGCGCAGGGGACTGCCACACCAGGTCGAAAGCTTCCTCGTGGAAGCTATAGGACTGACCGTCGACGATCACAGTCACGAACCCGTAATTCTCCCCGCGCTTGTAGCCAAGACGGAATCCGGTCCCGGTAAAGCGGAAGGAGGCTTCGTTGCCAATGGCAGTCGAGAAATGGATGGTGCCCCGGTACTCGTTTTTTGTGCTCGGATTCTTTAGCAACGTCCAGTTCCGGTCATACGCAATATTGGGATCCGTGTCGTCGTGTTTCCCGATTGGGAGCGGCTGGATCTGGTCCGGTGTGGGCGTAGCAGAAGGCGGCGGCAGGCTTTCGCCAACCGGGGCGCCTGTACCTGTTTCCGCCGGTAGTCCGGGGAAAGCCTCGGGACCGGTCTCCGTGGCGGTGGGACGAGTCTCGTCCCGGGTGGGCGTCGCCGACGGAAAGAAAGACGCCATCTCTGTCTCGAGAGAGCCAACGTCCAGTGGAGCCGTTGTGGGTATTGCCGTCGGAGGGGTGAACGACTCGCCGAGATCGCCTGTCGAAAGGAGCCACCCGATTCCCAGAATCGAGACGACGCCGATGGCAATTGGGATCAGGAGTGCACGGTCGAATGGGAGGCGAGGCTGCATATTTGACAGAGTCCTGCCGCGATTGTACCCGCATTCGTTTCATCCGAGTTTGCCGAGGCAGGCCGCTTTGCCGCGACACCAGATCCGTACGACCGGGCAGTTTTCCTTTTGCCCTTTGGGAGTATCCAAGAGATGGACTAGAACGCGTTCACCGCGCGCCTGCCCTCCGACTCCGCTTCGCTTCGGGATAATCATGGCGGGCGGTGCCCGGGGAGAACGCTGAGCTCACGGAGCTTTCTTAAGGGGTTTTCTCGGCGGTCTCTGTGGCTCCCCGGTGAGATCATCTGACAAGCCCACAGAATCAGGCACTCCCACGCTCCTTGAGAAGCGCAATTCGTGACCGGAACATACTATAATTGATCCAGGGTCGCGTCGGCGCCCATTCTAGCGACAAAACTTTAGAGCCCCGGAAGGAGACGAAGATGAGTTTCCAAACACATAATGCTGAGGAACACGATCAGATTCTACGAGAGCTGGAAGAGCAGTTTGGGCCGTTGTTCGACCGCAGCCCGGTTGGCGTTTATCTGTATGTGACCGATACCCACAAGATCTGCAATGCGCGGATGGCCCAAATGCACGGCATGACCGTCGAGGAGTGGAGGAATACACTTACCTTCCTGAACGACTTTATCGCGGAAGAAGACCGTGACATGTACGCAAGAAATTATCGCCACCACGTGGCCGGGTTGAGCCATCCGGTGACCTTCCGCTTTCGCGGTCTGCGCAAAGATGGCTCGACCTTCGCGGCCGAAACCGACATGATCCCACTCTGCTGGCGTGGTCATGCCGTTGCCTATCACTTTGTGCGCGAGATTTCCTGATCGGCTACCGGCAGATCAAATCCTTCTTCATAGATCACCCTGGCTCCGGGGTGCAGACGATTCCAACTGAAGAAGTCGCTCGGGCATTTCTCCTGGCCTGGCTTTCCACAGCAGAATGCCCTGCCAGATACTCACCGCCAGGAGCAACAGGAGAGCGCTCGCCTTCGCCTCCGCGTACGGCAATCGATAGACAATCAGTGGCATCGTTCGTGCCAGCAGATACAACGCGCCCAACACATTCGATTTTCCGGTCTTGTCTGGCCCTTGCCCGACGGCGAGAACGACCCTCCCACTCCTCGCGCCTCGCGGACTATAGTGGCACTGCCCCAGGGCATACAGTACTGGATGCATGCTCGCATCCGCCTCGATTGCAGGCACGCGGGCAGGCTTGCCCGCCTGATCGAGCGGCTGGACAAGTGCGTTCGCGTGTCTGCGGGCGGCAGGTCCGGGGTGACGCCCATCTCTGCTCCGGCCGGCTCGGGGGAACCCATGTTTGTCTTTGCCACTTTTGCATTGATATAATAGCCGGAATCTTAAAGGTAACAATCGAAAGGAAAAGAAAAATTCTAGAGGTAAACATATGCAAAAAATCATTCCACACTTATGGTTTGACAAAGAAGCCAGGGAAGCCGCCGAATTCTATGCGTCTTTATTCCCCGGCTCAAGAATTACAAACATTACAACTCTCCACGACACACCGTCCGGAGATTCCGATATTGTCTCCTTCGAGCTTGCGGGACAATCCTTCATGGGGATCAGCGCGGGTCCCCTGTTCAAATTCAACCCCTCCGTGTCATTCATTGTGAACTTCGATCCATCCAGAGATCAAGAGGCGCACAACAACCTCGATCTCCTGTGGGAGAAGTTGTCGCAGAGCGGCACCGCGCTCATGCCTCTGGACAAGTACCCCTTCAGCGAGCGGTTCGGCTGGGTACAGGATAAATACGGACTATCCTGGCAGCTCATTCTCTCCAATCCCGAAGGGGAAGAGAGACCTTTAATCGTTCCATCGCTCATGTTTGTGGGCGAGGTCGCCGGTCGTGCAGAAGAGGCGATCAACTACTATCTCTCGGTATTTAAGAATTCGAAAATGGGCACACTTTTCCACTACGGCGCCGGACGAGAGCCGGATCGAGAAGGTACCGTCATGTTTGCCGACTTTATGCTGGAGAGTCAGTGGTTCGCGGCGACGGATAGCGCCTACGAACACAAGTTTGCCTTCAATGAAGCGATCTCTTTTCTGGTTCGTTGTGACTCTCAGGAAGAGATTGACTACTTCTGGGAAAGGCTCTCGGCAATTCCAGAGGCGGAGCAGTGCGGTTGGCTCAAGGACAAGTTTGGTGTTTCCTGGCAAATTTCACCGGCTGCAATGGGGGACATGATGTCGCAAGGCACGCCCGAGCAGATCGATCGGGTGACCCAGGCATTCCTGCCCATGAAAAAGCTTGATCTTGCCGAGTTACAGCAGGCGTACGAGGGTAAATAAAACGGCGCTCCCCGTCTCCGAGAGCCATCCTCCGGACCCGCCTGCTCGAGTGGCAGCGCCTGGGATTTTCCGGTATGGCTCCTGAACGGGGAGTGTCAAGCTTCAAGGATAGATAACGTAATGCCACCCAGAGCCCTTCGGCGAGGCTACGCAAGTCAGGATCGATGCCGCGAAGAATGACATGAGGGTAGACCCTCCCGAATCGTTTTCCTTGACCGGAAGCGCCGGTAAAGGGGTATACTGTGGGTACAAGCTGGTTTACCAGAAGGGTTTCTGCATAAATATCGAATGCTGGGGGCGTGCTCAGAACTGGATGCCATGAATCTAATAAGTCAGACATCAGAATAGCGAGAGTCTTCGACTCTTTGCCACGCTGCCAGACGTCGCCGGTAGATCCCCGGTCGAGGTCTATAGACGGAGAGCAAGCGCTTATCCTGGAATCCCCGCCGGATCACGGGGATCCATGCACATCTATTGTCGATCCGGGAGGGTACACAATGAACGATCAGAATGAAAGAGGAAAGACGCCTGCCTCGAAGGATCGGGGCAAAGGCTGTTTATTCTGGCTGGGGGCAGGCCTGGCTTCCCTGCTGGGGCTGATGGTGATCGGGTCGATCTACGAGTCGAGGGCCGAAGCCGCCGACGCAAGGACCTATCCACCGCCGGGTCAGCTGGTAGATGTCGGCGGTCATCGCCTGCATATCCACTGTACCGGAACGGGCAGTCCGACCGTGGTGATCGAGGCCGGGTTGGGGGATTGGTCAACCTCGTGGGGCTTTGTTCAATCCGAAGTGGCAAAGACCACCCGGATCTGTACGTACGATCGTGCTGGCATGGGCTGGAGTGATGCCGGTCTCCTGCCACGCGATGCGGCGCAATTCGCCAGGGAACTGCATACTTTGCTGCAAAACGCAAGTATTCCAGGACCCTATGTGATGGTGGGACATTCATTGGGTGGACTGGCAGTACGGGTATTTGTCCACGATTACTCTTCAGAGGTCAGCGGGGTTGTGTTGATCGAATCGATGAATCCCAGACAATTACCCCCATCGTCGGCCGGAGTGGGACCTCAGTCGAACCCACAATCCCTGCTGTATTCCGGGCTGGACGTGTTGGCGCGTTTCGGGGTCGCGCGGCTGCTCGCCAGGCCCGTGACGAATTTGCTCAGTCCCGAAAAACTACCCGATGAGAATGCCTACTACTCCCGATTTGTGCGCCCACAAAGTATGCAAGCCGTTACGAACGAATCGAAGGGCCTGGCAGCCTCTGGAGCGGAGGCCGCGGCCGTGAAGAGCTTTGGCGATCTGCCGCTGATCGTTCTGACAGGCCGGCTGCATACTGCCCCACCCGACTGGCAGGCGTGGCAGACGGAGCTGCTCCAGCTCTCCTCGAACAGCCAGCAGTTGTTTGCAGCAAACGGCAAGCACGTGATTCAAATCGAAGAGCCGGATGCTGCCGTCGCGGCAATCCTTCAGATGGTCCGGCAGGTCCGCCAGACCGCGAAGAAGTAGGCGGTATGTCAGGCAAAACCACCCGGAACGGGAGCTCTGATCCATATCGTTTACCCAAAGGAGAAGCAAAATGATAGCTACGAGGGAAGATATGAATTCCATCCAGAGGAACGCAAGAATTGCCGGCGTCCTGTATCTGCTGATCGCCGTATTCGCTGGCTTCGTTCATTTTTATGTACCGGGCAAGCTTTTCGTATCCGGAGATGCCGGGATAACCGCTGCCAATATTCTGGCTTCCCAAGGGCTATTTCGGATGAGTATTGCCACCGAACTGGTCATCTTGTTAAGTGAAGTCGTGTTGACCGTGCTGCTGTACGGATTGCTCAAACCGGTAAGCAAAACGCTCTCCCTGATTGCAGCGGTTTCGAGGCTGACCATGACTACGATCCATGGAGTCAATTTGCTCAATCTTTTTTTTGTTCTGCTCGTTCTAGGTGGTGCCGGTTACCTGACGGTATTCCAACCCGATCAGCGGCAGGCACTCGTACGACTTTTTCTGGATGCCTATAGCTACGGATTTGCGATTGGGATCATATTTTTTACCGTGCATGTCTTTCTGGTTGGCTATTTGATTTTCAAGTCGGGCTACTTTCCCAAAGTCCTGGGTGTCTTATTCATGATTGCATCCCTGGGTTATCTGATCGATAACTTCTCCTATGTTCTTCGGGAGAACTACGTGACAGGTGCAGCCTATTTCGCGCTTCCGATTGCGATCGCGGAAATTGCGTTTCCCCTGTGGCTTTTGATCAAGGGTGTGGACGCGGCGAAGTGGGAGAAGCGTGCTCTTGAATCTGCCTCCCTGGTTTCCACGCCGGCAGGATAGGGAGCGTGCGATGGAGCGACTTCTACGAGGAGGTTCCACCCCGCCGAAACACGACCGCAGGAGGGACACGCGCAGGTTTCTCGAATCGCCGACAGACGGATTGTACGTACTATAATAAATACATGGTCGCGCCCGCCGCCATTCCCGCCGTGCCGATTCTTGGCACGAAGCTGTATATCCCCCCACCGCCTGCCCGAGTCGTCCTGCGCACGCGCCTGATCGAGCGGCTGACCGAAGGTGTGTCTGCAGGTCGCGCGCCAGGCGTGATCCTCATCTCTGCCCCCGCCGGCTTTGGGAAAACCACGCTGGTCAGCGAATGGATCGCTGCCCTCACCACCCTCACCCGACCCTTCGGGTCGCCCTCTCCCCCTGGGAGAGGGGAAGGGGTGAGGGCAGCCTGGCTGTCGCTGGACGAAGGGGATAGCGACCCCACACGCTTTCTGACCTACCTCGTGGCAGCTTTCCAGACGATCGAGCCGACGCTGGGAGAAGGTTTGCTGGATTCGCTCCGATCCTCTCAGCCTCCACCCGCCGAATCGATCCTCACCGCCCTGCTCAATGAGGTCCTGACTCTCCCGGAACGGTTCCTGCTTGTCCTCGACGACTACCACATGGTCGATTCCACGGCAGTCGACGAGGCGCTCACCTTTTTGGTCGAGCACCTGCCGCCCCGGATGCACCTGGTCATCACCACCCGGGAAGATCCAGCGCTACCGATCCCGCGCTTACGCGCCCGAGGTCAGCTCGTCGAGCTGCGCGCGGCGGACCTGCGCTTTACCGCCTCCGAAGCCGCCGAATTTCTGAACCAGGTGATGGACCTTGATCTCTCGGCGGAAGCGGTGGCTGCCCTGGAGACGCGCACCGAAGGCTGGATCGCCGGCCTGCAGCTCGCCGCACTTTCGATGAAAGGGAACCAGGATGTCCACGGATTTATCCAGGCGTTCGCGGGCGATCACCGCTATATTGTGGATTATCTGGTCGAAGAGGTGCTGCGACGTCAGCCCGTACCGGTTCGAGACTTCCTGCTCCAGACCTCTATCCTCGACAGCTTGCACGGTTCGCTGTGCGATGCGGTCATTGGGAACCCGCCCGAAGGGAGTGGACAGCCGGGAGGCAAGGCACGACTGGATAGCTTGCAGCGCGGTAATTTTTTCCTGATCCCGCTGGACGACAAGCGTCAGTGGTATCGCTATCATCACCTCTTTGCCGATGTCCTGCGCATGCACCTGATGGCGGAGCAGCCCGATCAGGTTCCTTCTTTGCATCATCGCGCAAGTGAGTGGTATCAGCAAAACGGTCTAACAGCGGACGCGATCCGCCACGCGCTGGCGGGGAGAGATTTTGAGCGTGCAGCGCAGCTGATCGAAAGAGCCCTGCCCCTCATGCGCCAGAGCAGGCAGGAATCCACAGTGCTCGGTTGGCTCAAGGCGCTTCCCGACGAACTGTTTCAGCACCATCCTGTACTGAGTGTTCACTATATCGGCACGCTATTGCAGAACAATCAGTTTGATGGTGTTGAGTCCCGTTTACGGGATGTCGAGCGGTGGCTGGCTACCCCGGAAGACATTCGGAAACGTCCCGTTTACGTGGATGAAGCGGACTTTCAGCGTCTGCCGGGCTCGGTCGCCATGTACCGTGCTGCAATGGCGCTGGCTCAAGGCGATGTGGTGAACGCCATGAAACAGGCACGCAAGGTGCTTGAGCTCGCCCAGGAGGATGATGATTTCCCCCGCGGAGCCGCATCGTCCCTGTTAGGGCTTGCATCCTGGACCAGCGGAGATCTCGCAACCGCATACGAGATGTTCAGTAATGGTATGGCTCATTTGCACAAAGTCGGGTTCATCTCGGATGTGATTGGCGGCTCCGTTACCCTGGCGGATATAAAGATTACGCAGGGATGTCTACGCGAGGCAATGAGCATCTACGAGCGCGGATTGGAGCTGGCGACAAAGCCGAGCGCGCCAGCTCTGCGCGGCGCGGCAGACATGCATGTGGGAATGAGCGGACTCTACTGCGAACGAAATGAACTGAACACCGCCGAGCAACATCTTTTGAAAAGCAAGGAACTTGGCGAACTCAATGGGCTACCGAAAAACCCGTATCGCTGGCGCGTTGCCATGGCGCGCATACGAGAAGCCCGGGGAGAATTGGAGGATGCGTTCGTGTTGCTCGATGAGGCAGAAAGCCTTTATGTGAGTGACTTTTCCCCCAATGTCCACCCGGTATCGGCGTTGAAGGCGCGCGTATGGGTCAAGCAGGGTGAGCTGGAAAAAGCTCTTGCCTGGTCGCGTGAACGGAAATTGTCCATTGAGGAAGAGCCCAGCTACCTGCGGGAGTTCGAGCAAATCACGTTCGCCAGGATTCTGTTGTCTCAATATCAGAGCGACCATGCAGCTAGTCTGGTTCATAACGCGTTGCGATTACTGGAACACCTCTTGAAAGCAGCAGAAGAAGGCGGCAGGATTGGAAGCGTGATCGAAATCCTGATCTTGCAGGCGCTTGCTCAACAAATGCAGGAGGACATCTCCGCAGCTCTACCATCGCTGGAACGTGCCCTGAAGTTGGCGGAACCCGAAGGCTATATGCGGATTTTCCTAGCCGAAGGCGAACCGATGCGATTGCTGGTTGAAGATTTGAGAGGGAAGATTGTAAGCGGCAGCGATGCAATCAGCGTATCCCAGCCAATGGAGCTGCTCTCCTACATCGACCGGCTTCTCGGATATTTTTCGACCAGGCAAGCAGCAGTACCCGCCCTCGAAAATCGAAAATCGACAATCGAAAGTCTCATCGAGCCGCTCAGTCAGCGTGAATTGGACATCCTGCGCCTCTTCAAGACCGAGTTGTCTGGTCCCGAGATCGCTCAGGAGCTTGTCATCGCTTTGAGCACAGTTCGGACGCATACCAAGAGCATCTACAGCAAACTCAACGTTAATAGCCGTAGGGGGGCTGTCAAACGGGCAATGGAACTCGGTTTGATCTAGCCGTCCTACCCCGGTGGTCGATTAGCCCGCGCTCGTCCGGCGTATCGAGACCACAACTTCCCTGAAAATATTTAATTTCCAAGCGACGTCCGGTCTTGATATGGGCGAGAAAAGCACTCGCCGACTCGACCAACGCATATATCTCCCCACAAGAAATCCCCACATCTGGGGAAGACATCTCCCCACGTTGATTTGTATATTGTCTTCAGTCGAACCCGAAAGGCCGCTGTGCCGGGTGACAAACCTTACAGTTATCCAGTTCAAAAAGGAGACAAGCAAATGAACGCCAAAGCAAAGATTTCAAGCAAGGAGAGCAAGACGAAGATGACCACCTCTACTCTTATGCGTCTTGCAGGTTTATCTGCCCTGGCGGCAGGGCTATGCTGCATCGTCGTCGGAATGTTCCATCCAGTCAACGTGCCTGCCTCTGTCATCACCGCCACCTGGGCAAACGTCCACATTTTTGCGACTGCCATGGGCTTCTTCGGCGTGTTTGGCATGGCAGGGCTCTATGCCAGGCAGGCGGAAAAATCCGGCTGGCTGGGTCTGGTTGGCTTCCTCCTGTTTAGCACCTGGCTGGGGCTTATGCTGGCCCTTTCCTTCGTGGAGGCATTTATCCTGCCGCGCCTGGCGACCGAGTCGCCGGCATTTGTGGCAGGCTTCCTGGGTATGTTTACCGGAATTGCCAGCGAGATCGATCTCGGAATCCTGCCAACGTTGTGGAACATATCCGGCCCCCTGTATATCTTCGGACCCCTGCTGTTTGGC
>DAITPI010000074.1:0-13009 GCA_036833655.1 Anaerolineales bacterium
CTGAAGTCGACCGCCATCGTCAGCCCGTTCATCCAGATGGAGACATTTGTGAAACCGGAAAGGATAAAAATGGGGAAGAACCAGGTCAGCGATGGGGCAAACCATGCCAGCAGCGAGCTGGCCATGGCGGATGCTGCGCCGAAGATCAGCATCAAGCGGTGTCCTACGCGGTCTCCCAGCCAGCCCATGCCTGCGTTTGCCACGGTCTGGGCAATGGTCAATGTGGCTGTGAGATACCCCGCGGTAATGGTATCCATCTGAAAGTGGCGCAGGGCGTACACGATGTAGAACGCAGATCCCATGGTAGCAAACTGCGAGAGGATGCGAGCTACCAGGAACCAGTTGAAGTTGCTGTCACGCTTCAGGATTTGCCCTGCCCCATGCCAGAACGGCGCAGGACTCTCCTCAATCACCTTTTCATAATCCGCCGGTTCACGTGTCAGGGCAAGAAAGGTCCACGAGAGGCTAAAGAACACAGAGGCGATCAGAAAAGTCCTCATGAAATTAAACGGCGCCTGCCCCTGATCCAATAGATAACCCGCGACTATGGCAGCGCCGCTCATCAAGAGGTTTGCCGCCGCGCCCTGAGTCCCAAAGAACGTACCGCGTGACTCGGGCGGGATGATCTTGGAGATCATGCTTGTCCACGGGTTCGCCGTGAACCCTCCGCCTAATCCCTGCCAGGTCAGTAGGGCGAAGGTGAGAATCAAACCGGCTTGCACTCCGATCTTTGGAAGGAGAAAAGCGACCAGCGCAAATCCCAGGAAGGGCAGGCGCTCATGGATCGTAATCATAAGCACGCTGCGTTTATAGCGCCGCAGTCTGGATGTGTAGCTGGCGGTAAACAGCTGGGGGAGCAGCCATCCCGTGCCGTGGATGGCGGGAACCAGCCCGATCAACGTCGCGGAGCCGGTCAGCGAAGCGACAAAAAGAGGCAGGATCGTGCCGAAGGAGGCAAAACCAAGCGCCAGACCAAAAAAGCCCCCGTCGAGCAGGTTGACCGTCACGTTGTGACGTAAATGCTTGCGGGTGAATTGTTCCATTTTCGTGAGCGGAAGCATTATTTGATTCTACCATCTGCCTCTGAGCCAGTCGCCACGCTGTCCCCTTGACAGATTCCGCAAGTTGAATAAAATAAAAACGAACGTTCGTTCATATTAGAAAGAAGGATGTATGTCTGCTAAACCCAGGACGGCTGCCAAAAAGGGAGAGGTCACCAGACTCGCGATCGAAGATGCGGCGATCGATCTGTTCATGGTGCAGGGCTATCACGCCACCTCCATGCGTCAGATCGCTGAACGCGCTGGCTTGGCATTGGGCGGGATCTACAACCACTTTGCCAGCAAGGACGAGATCTTCCAAGCCATCATCATCGACCAGCATCCCTACAAGAAGATCCTGCCACTCATCCTGGAGGTGCAGGGAGAGACGGCTGAGGAATTCTTTCGGAGCGCCTTCCGGATCATTGTCGATGTGCTGGGGAAGCAACCTGAATTCATTAACCTGATGTTCATCGAGTTGGTGGAATTCAAAGGGAAGCACGGTACCATCATGCTGCGTGAGATCGCCCCGAAAGTCCTGCCGGTTTTTGAAACGACGGTCAAATCACTAAAGGGCTTGCGGGTGACCAATCCTGCTGTTCTGATGCGTTCCTTCTTCGGCATGATCATCTCCTACTTTATTACAGAAATGGTCATCTCGAATTCCGTCCTCGCCAAACTGATGCCCAAAAATGCGGCGGACATTTATATCGATATTTTCCTGAACGGAATCCTCAAGGAGCCCGCATGAACTCGCGTCTCATCTCCATTATTCGCAAGGAGTTCATCCAGATCTTCCGCGACATGCGGACGCTGGTAATGATCCTGGTTATTCCCATCATGCAGCTGTTCCTGCTGGGATATTCTGCCACGAGCGATGTGCGTAACATCCCGCTGGCGGTGCTGGACCAGAGTCGCAGCTACGAGTCGCGCGCCCTGCTGGATTCGTATCGCGCTGCAGACTACTTCCGGATCGCCTACATGGTCACGTCGGAGGCGGAGATCGAAAGACTCATCTCCTCCGGGCAGGCGCGGGCGGCGGTGATCATCCCGCCGGATTATGCCCAGCGTCTGAACGAGGGCAAGGCGCAGGTAGCTTTCATCCTGGATGGGTCCGACCCGACGAGCGCCTCCACGGCTCTTTCTGCCGCGAAGCTCATCAGCCAGTCGCATGCGACGGGAATCCTGAGCGAGCGTTTTGCCCGTTCGGGGATGAGCCTGCGCGTGCAGCCGCCTGTCGAGGCGCGTACCACGGTCTGGTACAACCCCGATATGATCAGCGCCCACTTCATGATCCCGGGTGTGATCGGCATGGTCCTGTACGCGATTGCAGCCATCCTCACCGCCACGTCCGTCGTGCGCGAGCGCGAACGCGGGACCATCGAGCAATTGATCGTAACACCGATCCGCCCCTGGGAGCTGATCGTCGGCAAGCTGACGCCTTACGTGATCCTGGGGTTTTTCAACACCATAGAAGTGTTGGCTGTCGGTCACTGGTGGTTCGGCATGCCGATCCGCGGGAACCTCGGTCTGATCATCGCGCTGTCCCTGATCTTTCTCATCACCGGGCTGGGGATTGGGCTGTTTTCCTCCACGATCGCTAATACCCAGCAGGAAGCCATGCTGACGGTCTGGATGACCCTGCTGCCCAGCATCTTCCTCTCCGGTTTCTTCTTCCCTCTGGAAGCCATGCCGAAAGTCCTGCAGTGGCTGTCCTACCTGATGCCGTTGCGTTACTACCTTGTCATTTTACGAGCGCTGCTACTGAAGGGCGTGGGACTTGACATGATCCGGATGGATGTCATCGCCATGACGCTCTTCGCGGTCGGGATCATGACTGCCGCGGCTCTGCGCTTCCATAAACGACTTGATTAATTCCAAGGAGGTTTTCATGAACCACAGACGCCCACCCATTCCTGCTATTGTTATCGTCGGACTGCTCGTGATCACCGCGGTCTACTTTATCGTCACACAAACGCTTGGCGACGGCGACGGACCCCTGACTGCCTCGGGCACGATCGAATCCACGGTCGTGAACATCTCGCCCGAGATGGCGGGGAAAGTAAAGGAAGTCTTTGTCGATGAAGGCCAGGCTGTCAGGAGCGGCGATCCGCTGCTCGCCCTGGACGACAGCCTGCTTGCCGCGCAGCGGCAGGTCGCCCAGAGTGGAGTCGATTCTGCCCACAGCGCGCTGACGATGGCGCAGAGTGCGTACGGCCTGACCCAGGCACAGTACGATGCCACGCTAACCGCTGCCCGCGCCCAGCAGGGCGGACAGCGATTGGCAGACTGGAGCGCGCGTGCCCCCAACTGGTTCGAGCAGCCGCTCTGGTACTTCAGCCGCGACGAGCAGATCGCTGCAGCGCAGAAGGAGCTGGAAGTTTCGCGTATGGCGCTGGAAGGGGCGCAGGCGGACCTCGAAAGCGTCGTCCAGGACTTGAACAACGCGAACTTCGTTACCGCCGAGAGCCAGCTCTCTGACGCCCGCGTGAGCTATCTGATTGCCAAGTCTGTGCGTGACCATGCCCAGCTGACCGGCGGCAAGGTCAGCCCCGAAGATGTGAAGGTGGATCTACCACCCTACGCACCTTCGTATCGCATCCGAATTGCTATCGCCAAATCGCTGAGCGGCGATAGCGACATTGTTACAGCGGCGCAGGATGCCCTGGATGCCGCGGATGCGGACCTGGACAAAGCGGAAGACGAATACAACGATCTTCTTTCCAGCGATGCCGCGGACCGGGTCCTTGCCGCCCGCGCCGGGGTCTCCGTGGCGCAGGAACGCTATGAGGTTGCACAGGATACACTCAGCCGGCTGCAGACCGGTGAGTATTCACCGCAGGTCAAGATCTCTTCGATGGGACTTGATCAGGCAAAGGCTGGTATGGAACAGGCAGAAAGTGCTGTCCACCAGGCCGAGGCGAATCTCGCACTGCTCGATACCCAGATTGCCAAGCTGACGGTCTATGCCCCGATGGATGGCGTCATTCTCACCCGCAATGTGGAGAGCGGCGAATTTGTACAACCGGGCTCCGTGTCGTTCGCCATGGCGGACCTGAACAACATTACGATTACCGTCTTTGTCCCGGAAGATCGCTATGGCCAGATTTCATTGGGCCAGCAGGCGCAGGTCACCGTCGATTCCTTCCCCGGCGAGACTTTCGATGCAGAGGTGATCCATATTGCCGACCAGGCAGAGTTCACTCCCCGCAACGTCCAGACCGTCGAAGGACGCAGTTCCACGGTCTATGCGATTAAGCTCAAAGTCACAGATAGCGAAGGTAAATTGAAGATCGGCATGCCAGCCGATGTTGTCTTCAAGTAGATCTCAGAAGTAAGGTTGGCGCAAACCTCTTGAATAACGATAAAAGCCTTTTCGTGTCCGCGTCCAATATTCACAAATCCTTTGGTTCCCTGAAAGCCGTGGACGGGGTCTCGCTGCAGATCGGCCCGGGTGAGATCTATGGTCTGGTCGGTTCGGATGGTGCCGGAAAGACGACCACCATGCGCCTGCTGGTGGGCGCCCTCAAAGCCGACGCGGGTGCGATCAGCATCTGCGGCTACGACATCAACAGGCAAACGGAACAGGCGCGCTCGCAGTTCGGCTATCTCTCACAGCGCTTTTCCCTGTATGAGGATCTAACCGTGCTCGAGAACATCCGCTTCTTTGCGGAAGTCCGCGGTCTGAGCTCCACGGAGTGGCTGCCGCGCTCGATGGAAATCCTCGAGTTTGTGGGTCTTTCCGATTTCCGAGAGCGCCGCGCCGGCCAGCTTTCCGGCGGCATGAAGCAAAAGCTCGGACTCGCCTCCGCGCTGGTCACGCGGCCCCGAGTCTTGCTGCTCGACGAGCCCACCACGGGCGTAGACCCGGTCACCCGCCAGGATTTCTGGCAATTGTTGATCAAGCTGGTGTCGCCTGCGCTTCTTGGGACAGGGGATAGGGGTCAGGGAGGCGTCTCGGTCATTATTTCTACTCCTTATATGGACGAAGCATCACGTTGCCAGCGTGTCGGCTTCATGAAGGCCGGGCGGATCATCGCCGAAGACACGCCATCCAGTTTGCGGGCGCGGCTGAACGGACGCGTCCTGGAGCTCCGCGGTTCACCCATCGGCATTCTCCGCCACGTCGCCCACAAGGACAGCGATGTCGAGGACGTCCAGGCGTTTGGCGACCGGCTGCACATCCGCGTGCGGGAGAATACGGCGGCTGCCGTCCTGGGCAGATTGCCGGCGGAGATCAGCGAGGCAGGTGGCCGGGTGGATGAGCTCCGTTCTGTGCCTCCCGTGCTCGAAGATGTCTTCATCGCCCTCTCGCAATCGGAGTCGATTCCGCAGGAGCAAGGTCAGGAGACGTCCACTCCGGGAGCAATGCCATGAGCGAAGCAGTGATCCAGGTCGAAAATTTGACGCGGCGCTTCGGGGATTTTGTCGCCGTGGACCATATCAACTTCGACGTGAAACCTGGCGAGGTAGTCGGGTATCTCGGTCCCAACGGTTCAGGCAAGACGACGACCATCCGCATGCTGCTCGGTTTGCTGAAGCCGGATGACGGCAAAGCGACGGTGCTGGGATTCGACGCCTTCAAACAGAGCGAAGAAGTGCGAGCACGCGCAGGGTATATGTCGCAGAAGTTCGCCATCTACGACGATCTGACGGTTTTGGAGAACCTGACCTTTTACGGCGGCGTGTATGGGATCCGGGACAAAGCGCGCATCCGCCAGACGCTCGAGCTGGTCGGGCTGACCGGTCACGAGTCCACGCTGACGCGTTCGCTCTCGGCCGGCTGGCGCCAGCGACTTGCCCTGGGAATCGCGCTGGTCCACGAGCCGAAGCTTCTCTTTCTCGACGAGCCGACCTCCGGCGTGGACCCCACGGCACGCCGCGCCTTCTGGGACCTGATCTACGAGCTTGCTGAAAATGGCGTGACGATCCTGGTGACCACCCACTACATGGACGAAGCCGAGTACTGTGAAAGAGTCGGGATTATGCGCGCCGGAAAACTACTTGCGATGGACACCCCGTCGAATCTTAAACGAGACATTATCCCCGGCGATGTATGGGAAGTATACACAGAGCCATTGCAGGATGGCTTAGCCGTCCTACCTGAGCTGGAAGGCGTGCTGCGTGTGGGGCTGGCAGGCGACCATTTGAGGACGATCACGCAAAGAGGAAAGAAGAAAGAGGAATTGCTGGCGGGATTGATCGGGAAAGGCGTCAAAGTAAAAGATATTGTTGTCGGCGAGCCAACATTGGAAGATGTGTTTATTTCCCTGGCTCGTTGAGAAGCCAACAGGTTAAAAAGTGAGCAGGTTGGAAGTTTCACGCTTCCAACCTGCTATTTGATTCACCGGACTTACTGTTGCTCGATTTGAGCGCCTGGCACAGTTGGCTGTTCCGGGACGACGAGGGCCATGATCAGGTAGACCAGTGCGATCCCACCAAAGCCGGTGAAGAATGCCAGTAAGACGAGCAGGCGGACAATCGTTGGATCGATATTGAGGTAGTCACCCAGCCCGGCACAGACACCCGCGATCATCCGGTTGGAGGTACTGCGAGTCAGCTGCTTGTAGTTGTTCATGATGTACTCCTTTCTATGATTTCTAGGAGGACATACGCAGCAGCGTGCAGGAGGTTGCAAAACATACCGGCGGTTGAGCAGGGCTCGTGATCTTGCCAGCCCGCATCAAAACCACCCCTGCAACTGCTGGTTTCGATACGGCGGCGAACTCGCCCACTCAACCAGCATGTTACCTATACTTTCTACTTTCCAAATAATTCGCCCCCGCTGCCCAGAGCAGGGCCAGCCCGATCATCAAATAGACGACTGCCTGCAGGCCGAGCCACCTGAGCTGAGAGAGTCCAAAGAGGGAAAACAAAAGTCCAACCACCCCGTAGAAAATCGTGTTGCGGATGTAGTCCGAGCCGATGCGCTTCGACTGCAGGATGTTCTTCTGCATCAAGACTTCCATGCTCCGGACCTGCTCTTCGTGTAGTCCTTTGCATGCCAGCGAATCCCCCGCGGAGGCCGCACAATCGGAACACAGTCCACGCTGGCAATATTTGCAGAGGCCCAGCGCGGGTCTGTCGGGATGATAGTAACAGACCAAACTTATTCTCCGATCAACTGGACGATCAATTTTCGCTGACGAGGGCGGTTATCGAAATCCACGTAAATGACCTGTTGCCAGGTGCCAAGGGTTAGCTGGCCATCCACGAACGGGATCGTCAGGGAAGGACCGAGCAGCGCCGCCCGTACATGGCTGTGCCCGTTCCCATCATGCCAGCGCGCGTTGTGGGCGTATTCGCGGTTCGAGGGGACGATCTCGTCGAAGAGCCGGCGCAGGTCGCTCAGGGCGCCGCCTTCGTATTCGATGGTTGTCAGGGCGCTGGTGGCAGACGAGCAGAAAACCGTTGCCGTTCCCGCTGTCAGGCCGCTCTTCGAGACGGCGCCGGCGATCTGGTCGGTGATATCGCGAATATCGGCGTTGCCCTGGGTGGAGAGGGAAATAGAGGCTGTCTTTACAGTCAAGAGTATCCTTCAGGAGTTGCAACGTCTGGCCCAACGGGGTGCATTACAACGACGTTGACTCCAATGATACTTTATATTTTTTCGACAGGATGGCGCAGAACAGTCTTGAGCTTCGCCGGATCCGCTTTGCGCGGATCGCTCATATAGATTTCATGATGTTTTCTCTCGTGACCGACGCAATCACGATAACCATTCTCTTCTGCAAAGGTTCTCATGCGTTCAATCGTGGCAGGTTCGGTAGCGTACAGTCCGATGTGCATCACTTGCACACACAAGCCTTCCTCGAAATGTTCGATCCGCAGCTTGGAAAGCGCCCCACTGTCTCCGCGCTTCCTGCGTACCTGATCTAGCCCTTCTTCGAATATCTCCTGTGAGATGACTTCGGGCTGCATGATCATCAGTGTGTAAGACCAGTTGTCTTTGATGTTAATGTCAAATACATCCCCCTCCGTTAGCCATAGTAATCCCTCCAGCGCCATCACCGGATAGTCAATCGGGTTTGTCTTGCGTTTCTTGAGCATGAATTTGAGTGTGTACGAAATGCCATACAAAGCCTGTACAGCTTCCTGAAAGCCCGGCGAATCACCCGGACCATGTCCTGTCTCAATGGCGCCGTCGATCATGGCGAATTGCAGCCGCGGGACTTGCACAACTTCGATTTTCCTGTTTGAAGGTTGGTAGAGGTGCTTATATTGTTTACGAAGATCTAGAGTTTTCATATCGGTTTCCTTTCTGGTGTTTCAGCATCAATTTGTCAAAATCTTTCGGCTGCAGATAGTAGTAGGCAAAAAAACGCCCGTCGAGAACTGAGCCGAACGCCCCGTAAGCAGAGGGCGAGCGCTGTTGCACTTCCCGGGCGGTGGTGAATTCAGCCACTTTTGCCTGGATTCCCCTCTCTTCTGCCAATTCCAGCATCGCGTTTGACGCATTTTCAACGTATGGGCATTGCGCGGTTCGTAGGACGGTCAATCCTGGACCAAAGGCTCGGGCGCGCTCCTCCCAATTCTTGGGAAGAGTCGGCTTGGGTCCGCGCCTGAACTGCTGCACCATCAACTGGAAGGAGGGCGGCGCCGAGTCCAGCTGGGTAAAGCCGTTGCGCCCGAAGACGCTCTTGCCTGACAGCCAGTGTAGATCACTGGTCAACATGGCAACGCCGCGCGTCTTTTGTGTGCGGGCGTCCGCAAGGCATTCCTCGATGAGACGACTGGCATATCCCTTGCCTTTGCCCTTTCCCACCACCCAGAGACAATGGATAACCATGTATCCCGGCGCCTGAACAGCGCGCCAGGCGTATTCACCAGGGATATATTCGATGAAGGCTGTGTCGCGCCCACCGCTCTCATGGATGATCTTGATCTTCAAACCTTCCGCAAAGCGCGCTTCGAGCCAGTCGCGTTTTTGTTTGTACCCTGGCTCCTTACGTTTGCTCATGTAGCAGAAGAAGCCGGCTTCATCGACATTGCTCGCGCCCACAGTTTTGATTTCGTACGTTGCCTTCATACCTACCTCGCTACTGAATTCGTTTCAAAACCCGCTGAACAAAGAACGTCAGTCCTTGTGATGGAATTCTCTTTTGACCGAAATCCCAATCCTTCCAGGCCGTCCATACGGATTCGGGGATATATCGGCCTTCGCTGTCTGCTTTTCTCTCCACGATCTCCAACATTTGCAGGAAGCGTTTATCCTTTATTGCCCACTCGAAGTGGCTCAGGATATCGAGCACATGCAGGATGTCATACCAGAACAAGGGTGCTTTCAGTTTGCGGAAGTCGGTTCCCATGAAGAACATATACGGATGCTGGTCTTTGCTTTTATTCCAAAGCGAAAGCAGGGTCTCTACCCCAATTTTCGCAGACTTGCCCTCCCGCAATTCCGGTATATACGCCAGCGCCTGTAACATCACCAGCGTCGCGTAGGGGCAGGGATCCTCTTTGCGGCCCGGACCGCGGAATTTCCCCAACTCTGGCGAAACGGCACAAGGCCAGCCATTTTCACGGACTAGTCCATCCAGATATTCGACCGCAGTTTTCACGCGAGCATCTTTGTCCATTCCCAGACGGATAAGCGCGGCGACGATGACCGGCGCGTCGCACAACGCCCAGGCCCATTCATCTTTACCGCTCCCGCCAAAATGCACGGGGACATTCGTCGGCAGCTGGAACGGTCCCTGCCTGGATTGGTGTTTCATCACCTTATCTACGATCTTCTTCACAGGCGGATCATTGCCATCGAACCCCAAGTCCGCGAGGAACCACAATTTATGGAAAGGCTGGCTCGCGGACCGGTGACTGTTCAACACTGTGCCAGGCCAATCGGCTAACTCAGCCAATAGAGCCTTGATCTTCGAGGCAGCCAGCATTTTCCGTCGCGCCGCGCTCACCGGAGGATCATTCTCTTTCTGTTCGAGCAAATCCAGGCGTGTCCGATATTCGATCCAGGGTTCGCCTTGCAAGAGCCATTGGATGGTTTTATCGTTCATATTTCCTCGTACTCGCCTCCAGCCATTCCACGATCATGACGCGCAATTCAGACGGTTCCAGCACTTCCACGGCGGGACCGTATGCCAGCGTTGTGCTCGCCGCCCACTCGAGCGTGGGAGAGAGAAACGTGACCTCCACAGCGCCATCCGGTTTGGTTTCGACCGTCTCCCAATAGGAATGGTTTCCGGCAACAATATTTGCAAACTCCGGTTCAAAGCGTAAGCGGACGGTCACCTGGGGCCGGGACTGTAATTCACCCTTCAAGTAGTCTTGCAGATTGAAGTCCGGTGATTGAGAGAATGTTGCATCCGAAAGAGTGACTTCTGAAATCCGATCGACGCGGAAGGTACGGATTTCCTGCCGTACATGACAAAATCCGATCACATACCACCAGCCCCAGCGATGGACAAGCGCGTACGGGTCGAGCCCGCGTTGGGTCGGGTGCGGAACCTGATTGCTTTGGTATTTCATATCCACGCTTCGATGTTCGCGGATGGCGCGGCGCAATTTTGCCAGCGCGGGTGTTAGCGTCTTCAGGTCCGATCGGTTCATTCCGGTTGTGACCAGTGACCTGCGCGCCCATGCCACCTCCCGGGCTTGTTCCTCAGGGAGCAAGTTTTCGATTTTTGCCAGCGCCCCGCGTGCGGCTTCGCAATACAACTCGCCCCACATTTCCTCCACGATGCCGGTTCCCAAGACGATAGCAACAGCTTCTTCGAGAGTAAAGACCAGCGGCGGCATTTTGTAGCCTCGCACCAGGGAGAATCCGCCATAGGGCCCGCGCTCGGAATAGACAGGGATGCCCATTTCGTCCAGCATCTCGAAATAACGATGGACGGTCCGCAGGGAAACGCCTAGTTTCTCTGACAACTCGGAGGCTTTCTGGTTGGGCTGGTTTTGCAGGAGGAAGATGAGTGTAATCAGGCGTGTGGCGGTGTTAGTCATGTCGCATCCTTTACAAATGTAAACCGCATATATGTCAAATTATGGCATATATGCGGTTCGCCGTTTCCGTGCCTTTGTCCTGTCTTTCGGTGTCTTAACTCACATTGCCCCGCTTGATGACATGCTTGCCATATTTCTCCTGCAATTCGTCCAGGACTTGTTGCAGCCTGCGTTCTTTTTCAGAGTTGAAATCCCACAAGCCCAATTGCCGGATGGGCCTGCCCAGGCCCGTCACACCGACCCCGATCAAGCGGACTGCCTGGTTCGGCTTGCGCACAGCTCGCAACAGCTCGAGCGCAGCCTGCGCGATCTCGTGCTCCTGATCGGTGCGGTACCCGAAGGTGGTCTGGCGCGTCAAAGTGGTGAAGTCGGGCCAGCGGAGTTTGAGCTTAACGGTAGAGCCTGCCAGCTCATTCTTTCGTAGTTGGCGTGCGACCTCAGCCGCCTGTTCCCGGATGGTTCTTTCCAGCTCGCGGTCGTCGCGCACATCTTTTGAGAACGTGACCTCCTGGCTGATGGATTTGGTTTCGTGTTCCGTTGTGATGGGGCGATCGTCGATTCCTCTGGAGTGGCGCGCCAGGTCACGCCCATTCTCGCCGAACAGACGGATCAGTTCTGCTTCGGGCCACCTGGCAAGATCGCCGATGGTGTAGATGCCCAGCTCGGTCAAGCGTGCCGAGGTCTTGGGACCGACGCCCCAGAGCATATCTGCCGGAAGCGGCGCCAGGAAGGCTGCCTCCTCCCCAAACGGGACAACGGTCAGGGCGTTGGGAGGCCTGACCTCATCCTTGGCTTTGATCTCACGCAAGGCAAGACTCTTGCCAACCTCCGTTGCGATCTTTGCCATCAGCTTGTTCGAGGCAATGCCAATGGAGCAGGGGAGCTGAAGTTCCTGGCGTATCCTCGTCTGCACCTTACGGGCGATGGATTCTGGCGGCTCCGGAATGTCGCTGATATCGAGAAACGCTTCGTCGATCGAGATTTGCTCTACGAGCGGCGTCAGGTCGTGTAACCGTTGCATGACCTGGTGCGAGACGTCGCTGTAGTGGCGGTGCCGCGAGGGGATGACGATCAAGCCCGGGCAGAGCCGGACTGCTTTGGCCATCGGCATCGCGGAACGGACGCCCAGCCGGCGCGCCGCGTACGAGCAGGACGCCACCACGCCGCGTTCCTCCGGTCTGCCGCCCACGGCAAATGCCTTGCCGCGCAATTCCGGGTTGCGGGTCTCCTCGACGGCGCAAAAGAAGGCATCCAGGTCAATGTGCAGGATGGTACGGGGCATTTCATCTCATTATAAGGAAAAAAGAGTCATTCGCGAGATATTGAACAATCCTTAAAGAAAAGTTATACTAGAGGCGTATAGTCATTAGGACATACAGGTGACACAGCCAGGAAAGACGTCACCGGGAACTTTCAAAATTAATCGAACGTATTAATGATTTGAAAGATTCGGAGGAGGATTCCATGAAATCGAAATTGCAAGCTGTATCGACGTTAGTGCTTGTAGCGCTGATACTATCCCTAGTATCTGCAGCGGCCTTGCCTTCGAGTGCCTCTGCCGCGCAAGCGTGCACCGACCGGGCACAGTTCGTTCAAGATGTGACTGTCCCCGATGGCACGAGGTTTGACCCCGGTGCAACGTTCACGAAGACATGGCGATTGAAGAATACCGGCACATGCACATGGACCACCGCCTACTCCATGGTATTAAACCTGGGTGATCAGATGGGGTCCACCACGTCGGTTCCGATGCCGTCCGAGGTCGCGCCAGGCGGGACGGTGGACATCTCCGTGAACCTGACCGCTCCGAATACCGCAGGTAACTACATCGGCTACTGGCGCTTCAAGAATGCCAGCGGCAACGTCTTCGGTATCGGTTACTACGGCAATAATTCCTGGTGGGTGGCGATCACTGTGACAAGCTCGGCGCCAGTCGGCATTGTCTATGATTTCACCGCCAATGCCGGTTCTGCCACCTGGTCCAGTGGAGCAGGTGGGCTGTCCTTCCCGGGCAC
>DAITPI010000075.1:0-12903 GCA_036833655.1 Anaerolineales bacterium
CGTCGATCCGTCCGCGGGCGAGACCGTATTCGGCGAATTCCTGCATCGCCACCTGGATGATGTTCTCGTGCGGGCCTTCCGGGTCCTGCGTGCGGACTCCCGCCACCGCTTTCGCGGTCCCGGATTTCAGATCCACCATCGAGTTGAGCTCGCGGCTGACGCGTGCGATGGAGGTCAGTTGTTCCACGCGCCGGCGCAAGGTCTCATCCGTCTGGGTGGAGCGAGCTTCATCCTCGATCGCCGATGCGAGCTGGCCCGCAGCCGTGAGGATGACCTGGAGATCGTAGGTGTTAAAGAACTCGGTCTTGTGGCTGCCCAGCATAAGCTCGCCAAGGCTGCGATCGCGTACGATCAGGGGCACTACGATCGCCGATTCCACCTGGAGCACGGCCACAAGCGGCCGGTACACCGGGACGATGCGACGATCCGAGCTCAAGTGCCCGGAAAGGAACGGCTTCTGGCTCCCTGAAACCGTGAGGCGATATTCGGGATCCTCCATGTGCAGCCGTGCCAGGGCTTCCACAGGCTCCTTGGATACGCCGACCACGGAGTCACGGTGCAGGCGCAGTTCGCCGAGCCGTTCATCGAGGAGGAAGATCGCCGCCAGGTCCGCCTGGAACAGCTGCGCCAGTTCCTGTGCCGAAAAGCGCAGCACCTCGTCCAAAGTCGCCGTGGAGGCTGCCAGGCTGGCAATGCGGCGCAGCGCATCGGAGCGCAGTGCGCGCTGCCGGGTCCTCTCGACAACGAACGAGCTCTCGATGATCCCGGCTGCCTGATCGGCGACCGTCCGGATCAGACGCAGCTCCGCCGCCGAAAACGGCATCGAAGACTGGCGATGGTTCGAAAGCTGGAGATAGCCCACAAAGCGGTCACCCGAGACCAGAGGCACGAGCACCGATTCGCGCAGGCTGGCGGCTTGCGCCAGGTTTTGCAGGCCCAGATCGCGCCAGGACTCGTCGAGGGCGGCATTGCGCGTGACAATGAGAGTCCGCTCGGAGAGGAGGCTCTCTGCCGCGCTCTCGAACGGAATGGCTGTGCGATAGATCTCGACGATATGCTCTGGCAAACCCTGGAAGGGAATTTGCGCCTCCAGCGTCCGTTTATTCTCATCGAACAGGAGGAACCCAAAGATCTCCACGTCAAAGAGCGGCGCCACCGTCTCGACCAGGCGGCTGATCAAGGTTGAGTATTCCTGTGAGACGCCAAAGGCCTGCGCAAGATTGGCAAGGCTGCTGAGTTCCGCCGACCGATTTTGCTCGTTGGCGAACAGCACGGCATTGCGCAGGCTGTACGCCGCCTGCCCCGAGACCAGCTGGACAAGATCGCAATCATGCTCTCCCAGCACATCCGGTGAGAGATGACCGATCTCCAGCGTGCCCACGAACTGACCGTCGGCGATCAGCGGCACGCCCAGATAAGACTGGACCGGTGAATTGCCCCGCAGCTCCGGCAGGCTAAAATCCGGAACGCGGGTATCCGGCACAAGGAGGATCCTTTGCCGGGAGCGCAACGCCCCCGCGACGTCACCGAATTGGGAGTGCGGAGCGCGGATCGCCCGCGAAGACCCGGAGGCTTCCAGGGTATACGGCACCAGAGCCTGACTCGCCTCCTCCCAGACCTTGAGCTCCAGCACATCTGCCGGCACCAGGTGTGACACATTCAACAGAATTGCATAGATCGTATCGTCAAGGTGGAGACTTGCCGAAACATTTTTGCCGAAATCCGAGACGATCTGGAGGATGGAAGCGTCAGCGCTCTTATCTCCCAGACCCGCCGAGAGCTCCACACTGCGCATGGTGATCAGCATGATCGGATAGGGTCCAGGCACCTGATAGGAGGTTGCGTCCACGAGATGGCCTCCTACCGAGAGTCTTTTCTGGCCCTGTTGCGCGCACAGGTGGAGGAGATCCTCGCCCGGCCGTGCTCGCCGCACCAGCCGTTCGAGGTCCCCTTGCTCGCCTTCACGCAAGCCAAACCATTCGCGGCCCAGCGCGTTGATGTGCTCCACGCGCCCACCGACGTGGACGGTCAATACGGCTTCCTGAAGAGAATTGGAGGAATCGGGGGAAACAAAGTTCGAAGTGGCTTCTGGCGCGATCGACGCGTTACGTGGCAATCTACGCAACAGGATCACCGCCAGCACCGGGACGAGCATGACCAGTGCCAGCAGGATGAATGCAAGGCCCACTTCCAGCCCGGCTATCATTCTCTGATATAAACCTAGCCGCCAGCCGCGGTGTCTTGTCGTCGCGCTTCTGCCGCCAGTTCTGTAATCTCGCGGATATCGGCAAAGGATTGCATACTGGGCGACACGATGCCGATGGACATGGTCATAAAGGGAACCTTCACAGTGGTGCCATCCGCCGCCGGCGCCTGCACGAATCCCTGCTCGCGATCCATGAAGTTGTAGTGCGTCTGCACTTCGTGATCGAAGCGTTCCTTGAGGCGATTCTTAATGGCTTCCGCCTTCTGCTCGCGGGTGATAATAATGAAGTTATCGCCGCCCGCGTGACCGATGAAGTCGGAGGTGGTTCCGAGCTCATCCACCACTTCACCGATCATCATGGCAGTGAATCTCAGAACATCGTCGCCCGCCACAAAGCCATAGACGTCCTTGAAAGGCTCGAAGCTGTTGACGCGCGCGTCGAGCAGCGCCCAGCCCCTGTCGCGGATGATGCGGCGCAGCTGATCCTCGATCAGGCGCCCGGCTGGCAAGCCCGAGCGTGGGTCGGTGAGACTCTCGCGCTCCGCGCGCTTGATCGCGCCCTGGACGCGTAGCTTCAGCTCCTCGATATCGAACGGCTTGGTGATGTAGTCGTCCGCACCCAGCTCCAGGCCCTGCAGCTTGTCGCTGCGCTCATCCTTCTGCGTCAGGAAAATGACCGGGATGTGGCTGGTACGCATATTGGTCCGCAGGGTACGGCAAACCTCATAGCCATCGATATCCGGCAGCATGATGTCGAGCACGATCAGCTGCGGCAGGACTTGTTTCGTTTTTTCCAGCGCGTCCGAGCCGCGCGTGGCGACATCCACATCGAATTCCATGCCGCCGAAGTAGATCTTCAGCATGTTTCCGATATCAACATCGTCTTCTACAACCAACAGGCGGGCTTTTCCCATGAGCAGCCTCCAAATTATGTGTGCGTCTTTTTCGCATTACGACGCACGGTTTCAATATGTTGCGGCGTTACTTCTCGCTCGAAGGACCGGAATCCGCTCAAACGGAAGCCATGCTTCCTGGCGAGTAAGCCGATCTCTTCCACGCGTGCTCTCGTCAGGTGCTTACCCAGGGTGTAATCCTCGAAACGACCTTCCAGAGCCAGGGCAATTGTCTCCGCCATACAGGCATATGCCTTTCCAGGCGGAAAACCGAAATTAAAATGGAAATCAACGGGGCCTGGCACGTCGACCATACCTCCGTCAATCACTAATATATCATCTCTCGCCGCTGCCACCATTGCAGAAACATCACGGGGGCGGGCGACATCACACACAACGCTCCCCGACCGGAGGACCTCAGGGTGGATGACATCGTGGAGCGCGCTGGTCACGGTCAGGATGAGCTGCGCCTCCGCCAGAACGTCCATTTGCGTGCTGACGATCAGCTCCGCCCGCGCTCCAGGCTTGAGCCGATCACGCAGCTCCTCGAGCGCTGCCTCTCTCCGGCCGATCAGGTACAGCCGGGCGACATCGTCTGCCAGCAGCTCCGCGCAGACGCTGCCAATGGCGCCCGTTGCGCCCACAACGGCGGCAGTTGACTCCTGCAGGGGAATCTCCATCACCCGGGCAGCCTCCCGGATGGCGTCCACGGCAACTGTGACCGTATACGAATCTCCTGTTGTAACCGGTACTTCCAATGCATTTGCGATTGTAACACCCGCATCTCCCACAACCGAGGTATAGGCACCCAGACCGAGGATCTGGGCTCCCAGCTTCTCGGCCAGGCGACCGGTCTGAATGATCTTGCGGTAGACCGTGCGCTCCGGCAGCTCCAGCATTCGCTTCGGGGTGTAGGGACAGGCGATAAACCAGCCTTTTACTTGCTTGCCTGTCGCCTGAGAGGTAATTCCCTCGATCTCCGAAATGAATACCGGCGGAAAGAATGTTGAGAAAAAATCGATCTGTCGCTCATTGAGCACGCGCCCCAGCCAGGGAAACTTGCGACTCACATCCCGCTTCGGATCGATGGGATGGATAATGAAAGCAAAGGTATCCACGCGCTACCATGATTCCAGCTGACTCTCGCCGGGGCGAGGATACAGGCGCCGGTGCAGGCCCGCAGCTTTGAGCTTGTGATGATCGCTGTCCTCGTAGCGCACGTCACGGTCAATGACGCGGCGATCCTTGGATGCAGCCAGGACAACATCCGATTCGATGGTACGCGCCGGGTAGACGATCATGCCCGAGCCCAGGCGACAGTTATGCCCGACCGCGCTGCCCATCACCGGGCGATTGGCGAAGTTCAATTTGCCTTCCCCATCCACGGCGCGGATCGGGGAAGGAATCAGGTTGTAATCGGTAAACGTAGAACCGGCTCCGATAAACGTGTTCCGGCCAATCACGCACATCTGCAGGCAGGTATTCTGCGCGATCATGCTGTTGTCCATCACGGTGGTCATGAACAACGCCGCCCGGAACGGCAAGAACGCCCCGTCCCCCACCACCGATAGCATCAACTGCACATCCTGGGAAACGTTGACATTGTTCCCGATGATGCAGTTATCGATCACCGCCCCGGCGTCAATATGAACGTTATCACCGATGGTAGTGGGTCCATAGATGGTGGCGCTTGGATTGATAACACAGTTCTTACCAACTTTGACCGCTGTTGAGCATTCCAGCAGTTGTCTACCTTCATACAAAGCCGTAGCGAGGAGACCAAGCTTGAACATCAATTCTTCATTGACACGTTTCTCAAAACGCGCCCCGCGTGAGAACAAGCCAAAGACCACATCGGCAATAAAGATATGGACCCACGAATCGATCGCGATCAGGCTGCGCAACGGCACCTGGAAGGTCAGGTCACCGCTCTGATCTGCCATGTAGGTGGGCACGTGGTAGTAACCCATCTCGACCACCCCGAGATCGATGACCAGGGGCTCCACATCGGCAACGGGACCACTCGGGTAGTACCAGAGATCCGCCAGGAACAGGTTGCCTGCCGGCGTATAGGAAGAAGCCAGAGGCAGCGCATGCTCCTTAAAGGCGGCGTCATCTGCGGAAAAAGCTGCCCGGCAGGCGCGCTTGCGCTTGCGGGCACGTGAGATGAACAACTTGATATATTCTTCGTCGAAGAAGATATTGTCCCGATACACGACCATTTCGTCCCGCTGCTGCGGGAAGCGCTGGCCCGGCTTTAATTCCACTTCACGGGTCGTGTAGGGCGTCAGAACATTTCGTTGATGTAACCAGAGGGGGGTGTTTTGTATGCGTAAGTCCCGCGCCGGCTCATTAAATGGTGTGATGGGATGAGGAGCGTTGAGAATCACCTTGAGCATTTCAAGGCTATTATTCCACAAAAATGAGAAAACCGGAACAAAGATATCCCGCCGGTATCCGCGTCAGGTTACAGATTTGTTTGGATGTTTGCGCTGCTAAAAGATAGGGGTTTGATCGATCTCAATGCTGCAGGTGAGGTCGCCCGCGGCAATGCAGGTCTTCTCTTCCACATTAAAGACCTTGCCGCCGCTGACCCAGTACAGCGCCTCCTGCAGCAAGCCTACCGCCAGGTGACAGACCGGATCGTTAGCCCTGCGCTCCCAGCATAGCGGACAGCGCTCGATGTGCCAGAGGATTTTGCCATCCTCCTGCTCTACCCGCACCTGCTGGTCCGTGAATCTGTTAAACAGCTCCGCAAAGGCTTTGGCTCCCGCCTGGAGCTTGGCAGGCAACGGCAGCAAGCGGAACGCCATTTCGGTCAAGCCCATCTGCGTCCCATACTGGCGCACACCGTAGCTGAAACAGGCGCGTCCGATCCGTAGCGCCAGCCCTCGCCCCCCATGGGGGCCGTATGCCTGTTCCAGCACTTCCGTCAAATTGCTGACAGTTGAAAAAGGAAAATCGAGATTCGTGTTATCCGGAGGATAGTTCCCAATGAACGAGGGCAGCGAGGCGAGGTTGAGAACGGCATTGACCCCAGTGCGCCCCATGACCTCCTCCATGGACATCAAGATGATTCGCCCCATACGATTTGGGTAATAGAAGTGTGTCGTAATCATAGGGTTACCGAAGGAGTGGGAGTGAGGGTGTTGGCGGGCTGCGGTAGAATGACAGGGTCTTTCATATCCAGGAAGGCTTTCAGTCGCTCTCCGAAGGTTTGAGGCTCTTCCAGCATGGGGAAATGCCCGGCCGCCGGGAAACGCTCGACCTGCGCCTGGGCGATCCCCTTTTTCATCGGTTCCCATTGCCGCGGGTGGACGATCACGTCACGGTCGCCGTACATGCCCATCACCGGGACCTGGATCTGACCGAGCATGGGGCGCAGGTCGGTGCGGCGCAAAGAGGCAATGGAAAGCAGGAAGGATTCAAGGGTGGTGCGGGAAAGGTCACGATCCATCATGTCGGCGAAGCGCTCGTCGCGGCAGATCATGGGCGATGCCGCCCGCACCGCGAAACGAAACGCACCCATCATGTTGAAAAGCAGAAAGGCAACGCCCCGGTAGCCTGCCAGCTTTAGCGGCAATGCCAGGGAGGAGCCTACAATGGGAGAGCCGACCACTACGACCTTGTTGACGCGCTGCGGATATTTGATCGCCACCGACAGGCTGACCGTCCCGCCCATGCTGTGTCCCACCAACGGCGCGCTGGCAATCCCCAGTTGTTCCATGAACTGATCGACCAGGCTGACAAAATCCTGCACGGCATACGTCTCGCGCTTCTTGCCGGACTCGCCGAACCCCCAGAAATCCAGGGCGTACGTACGATAGTAGCGGCCCAGGAAGCTCATGGTCTCTTGCCAGAGGCCCCACGAGCCCAGCCAGCCGTGCAGGAGGATCACGGGCTTACCGCGCCCGTAGACTTCATAGTGCACAATGCCTTGATCGGTGGTGATCGATGACACGATGTCTTACCGAACGGGCTCCCCCGACTATCCCGACTCCATCTCAGCCAGAATGCTGTAAAGCAATTCCAGCAGCACAGACTTGACCGTTGCCTTGTCCGTGGCGATGCAGGGAAGGAATTTCACTTTGCTATCCAGGCGCAACGCCAGGCGCATATCTTCGAGCTCCCAGGCATCCTCCCGGTCCTGTTTGTTGGCAGCCACTACATACGGCGTGGGCGCATAGGCGCGGAAGGTTTCCAGAATGGAGCGCGCCTCGCGGAACGTCTCCGGGCGAGTGCTATCCACCATAACGATAAAACCCAGCATGCCTTCCGAAAGGATCTCCCACATAAAATCAAAGCGTTTCTGGCCAGGCGTGCCAAATAAGTACAGGACCAGGTCTTCATCCACCGTAATGCGCCCGAAGTCCATGGCGACCGTCGTCGACTCCTTGACGGAGCGTTCCGCCGGGCTGGAAATTTTGCGCTCGGTCGAGACCACGTCGATCTCGCTGACCGACTGGATAAATTCCGTTTTGCCGGCACTGAACGGGCCCGTGACCACCATTTTGACTGTTTGCATAAATGCTTATCCTTCTGCAGCAGCGATTAGAGGAACTACAGCGAGCGTATACGCCCAATGAGTTTATTGATCAGGGATTTCTGTTCTTCTTTGTTCTGGGTGGGGAACGTCTTGGGGCTCATCGGGATCACCATGCCCTCGGGGCGGACGATCTCGACAAGTCCAGCCTGCAGCAAGCCATAGACAATGCGGCGCACTTCCAGGTCGTTCATTTTGTTGGTGTGCGCGATCTGTTTCATGGTATTGCGCGGGTTAATATAAGAAACAACCCGCCACTCTTCCACGCTCAGATTGACATTCTTCAACGGCCGGTCGGTGAATTTGAGAGCCATGTCCAGGCTGGGGATTTCATCCTGGAGCTGCTCCCACTCCCGCAGTTGGCGCGAGCCTTCGATGATGATGTTCTCCAGGTCGAGCCGCACGTTGATGCGGTCCTCCGGGGGCAGCATCTCGCCCTCGAAGCGGAAGAAGCCCTCCACCCAGGTGAAGAGCCGGCGAATGATCTCTGTAAAATAACTTTGCAGATTGAGCAGAATTTCTTCCTGCGTCAGATACCCCGCGTTGATCAGCATCAAGCCCAGTTCTTTATCGGTGATCTTTCCGGCGCGCTCGACGATGGCGCGATACTGGTTCACGGTCAGCTTGTTGGCTCTGTGCAAAACCGCCGCCAGACTCCCATCATCCTGTCCCACCCGCGCATATGCCAGCTTCCCCTGCCGGAACGAGAGATAGGCCTGTTCCGTGGGACCATCGACCACCAGCGTACCGGTCTTCTGAGCCAGGTTGACCAGGTTCAACAACTGTGTAATTGTAAAATCTCGCAGATTACCGCGCAAAGCCATATATACCTCAACAAATCCCCCGTACGGGAGATCGAAAAAGATTATACATGCAAAGAGATGGATGCGCAAACGAAGCGCCCCGAACTGATAAGGAATTGGAAGGAGGCGTGAGGTGGCATGATACACTTACATTAGAGCAAGCCCTGAACGGCAACCTCCAATAAGATCATTTCAAGGCACTTTCATGCGGAAATTTCTCATTGTTTTCCTTCTCAGCCTCAGCCTGCTTGGCCTTACTCCAGCCTCTGCCTCCTCTCTACCGGGAGTGACCTCCGACGAGATCACCCTCGATTTTCCGGACTCCGCCACATTCCGCGTGGCACTGACCAGCGATGTCGATATCGCCTCTATCGTGCTGGAATATGGGAATGCGCAGCAGACGTGCGGCGAAGTCGTCGCCAAAGCTTTCCCGCAGATCACGCCGGGCAAAACCGTCGAAGCACAATGGACCTGGGAAATGCGCCAGAGCGGCTCCCTGCCCCCGGGCGCGCAGCTCTGGTGGCGCTGGCGCATCACCGACCTGAACGGCCAGGAGAGCGTGACCGAGAGGCAAACCGCCACCTGGATCGACGATACCCACAACTGGAAAACCATGCAAAACGGCGACTTCGTACGACTGCACTGGTATGAGGGCGATCAAGCGTTCGCCAGCGATCTGGCAATCGCTGCCGCGGAGGGACTGAAATTCAACGAGACACAGTCGGGGCTGAAAGCCGATGCGCCGATCGATATCTACGTCTATGCCGATACCAATGACCTGAAGGAAGCCATCCTCTACGAACCTTCCTGGACCGGCGGGCAAGCTTTCCCCGAGCAGGACATCGTCATCCTGGGCATCTCCCAATCGGACATGGACTGGGGGCGCAATGCCATCGTTCACGAATTGACCCATGTGCTGGTGGGTCACCTGACCTTCTCCTGCCTGGGCGATGTACCCACCTGGCTCAACGAAGGTCTGGCGGTCTATAGCGAGGGCGAGCTGGACCCGGCATCGCAGAGCCAGCTGGAAAATGCAATCCGCGAAGACACGCTGCTGACCGTGCGCTCCCTGAGCAGTGGCTTCTCGGAGGTGACCGACAAGGCGTACCTGTCCTATAGTCAGTCCTTCAGCATTACAAAGTTCCTGATCGAGACTTATGGACAAGCGAAGATGACTTCGCTGCTGCTCGCCTTGCGGGATGGGCTGACAGTTGACGAAGCCCTCGTCCAAACCTATGGCTTCGATGTGGATGGCCTGGAAACAGCCTGGCGGCAGGCAATCGGAGCACAACCGCGCGCGGTCTCTGCTCGACCGACAGCCCAGCCCAGCCCGACCTTCGTACCGACGATCGTCCCCGTGAACGGCGTCTACTCAAGCGTGCAAGCGACCAGCACGCCAGTGCCAACCTCGTCTTTTGGCGGACAGCCAACAGAGACGCCAGGTCGCACGGGCCCGCCGCTATCCCTGACATTGCTATTGCTGGGGATGTGCTGCATTTTCGGAGTCCTTTTTGGGGTGGTGATCCTGGGATTTGTCGTCCGCCGGCAAAACCGCGAGGCAGGCACGAATGCAAAATAATGGCTTTGTCCTGCTACGTGATTGGATCGCAAACCACGCCTCGCAGATCCTTCTGCTACTCCTGATCCTTGCCCTCACTACTGGCGCAGCCAGCTCGATTCCCGCCTCGGCGCTCCAGGTTGACGTGCCCCTGGACCGGGCTCTCGTCCTGGAAGGAGGCGAATCGACCAACCCGCGTTCGTTCGACCCCGCTACCACTGTCAGTGGCGGAGACAAGCGAGTCTTCAGCGGACTGGTTTCTCTGGATCCGTCCCTGAGACTGACCCCAGACCTGGCCGAACGCTGGGATGTCAGCGCGGACGGAACCGTCTATACCTTCCGCCTGCGGCAGAATGCCCGCTTCCACGATGGACGCCCGGTCACGGCGCAGGATGTGGTCTATTCGTGGGAACGCGCCGCGAGCCCGGCTCTGGCATCGGATACCGTGCTCACCTATCTGGGCGACATCGTGGGCGTACGCGAGATGACAGAGGGCACAACCGATCACATCAGCGGACTCCGGGTCATGGACGATCACACGCTGCAGGTCACAATCGACGCCCCCAAGCCGTACTTCCTGCTCAAGCTGACCTTTGCAACCGCATACATTGTGGACAAAGCCAATGTGGAAAGCGGCGCGGAGTGGTACCGCACCCCCAACGGCACCGGTCCCTACAGACTCGTCGAGTGGACGCGCTTCGAGCGCAAGGTCTATGAAGCCAACAAGGATTTCTATCTCGGCGCGCCGAGCATTCCTTATATTGTGGTATTGCTATATGCCGGGGAGGGCCAGCGGCTCTATGAGTCAGGCGAGATCGATATCACGGGAATCTACTCGGTCGAGCGCTTCACCGATCCCAGCGAGCCTTTGCACAATGAGCTCATCACAGGCGTTAGCCTGTGCACGGAGTACATGGTCTTCGACACGACACGCGCGCCGTTCGACGATGTGAACGTGCGCAAAGCGTTCAGCATGGCATTCGACCGCCAGAAGTACATCGACGTGGTGCTCGATGGCTATGCTTTGCCTGCGATTGGCTTGTATCCACCGGGGCTGCCCGGGTTCAATGTGGGGCTCAAGGGATTGCCTTATGACCCCGAGCAGGCGCGCCAGCTTCTGGCGCAGTCGAAATATGGCGGCGCGCAGGGGCTACCTCCGATCGTGTTCAGCAACATGGGCATCGGAAGCTACGTCAGCCTGGACGTCGCGGCAATGGCGGAAATGTGGCAGCAGGAGCTCGGGGTCACGATCGTGGTGGAGAATCTCGAGCCGAACTACTACTATGACCAGGTCTACTCCGGCAACCACGGCCAGCTGTTCAGCGGCGGCTGGTGCGCGGACTACGCGGATCCCGAGAATTTTGCCGATGTGTTGTTCCATAGCGGCTCTTCCCAGAACAACGGCGGCTATTCCAACCCCCAGCTGGATTCGCTGCTCGAAGCTGCACGCGTCGAACAGGATGTGAGCAAGCGCATGACGATGTACCAGCAAGCCGAGCAGATCCTCGTGGACGATGCTGCGGTGCTATTCACCACACATTCGCTTTCGTATGAGCTGATCAAGCCGTATGTAAAAGGCTACGTCTTCACTCCCATCGATATCCCGATCGAACGATACATGTGGCTGGAAGGGAAATGACCCACCCCTCCCCAAATTCGACCCTAACTTTCAATGATTATCTCAGGAATCGCTAGCGAATTTGGGGAGGGTGCCCGTTAGGGCGGGAGGGGTGGTCTTGCCTCCACGGCAAACTCCACCCGCTCGATTCTTCCGCCGAGGCTGGAAAGCATGAATTCAAACGGAAGACTCCCGCCAGGAGCCAGTCCGTCGTCCCACTCCCAGCGGCGCAGACCGACCACTTGCCCTGTCCCGTCGTACACGGTCCCCGTGACCCAGACCTGACTCGCTGCCCGCACGTCCTCCGGTAACAACACCTGCCCGGTAACCTGTGCGCTGCGTCCATCGGCGTTGACCTCGACCAGCGTATTGCTGACGGTGGCGGGCAGATAGCGCTCATCGCCTGGCAGTAGCCGGATGGCAGTCAGCACCTGGACCTCAGGCTTTACATCGGATGAAATCTCGGGAGGAAAAAAAACAGCCAGAGGCAGCGATGTATTCTGAGGCAGGACATTCAACGGCAGCAAAGCTGTCTGGCTTGCAACTGTCGCTCCATCGGATGTCACCAGAGTCACCTGCGCGCTGACATTCTCTATGAGATCTGGGAAATCATGATGGATCAGAACGAAGCACCACATGCCTCTATCTGCGAGGGAATAGCAGGGCGTTTGTTCGATCGTGAATGGTGCTGGGGTCGGCGTGGGCTCTCCGGAGGGATTATCAGGATTGCTCGGAATGCGGATCACCTGCCCGATGGACATGGCATTCGGCGAGATCTCCGGATTGGCGGCCTGCAGATCGTCCATGGAGACGCCAAACTTCAGGGCAATACTGCTGATCGAATCCCCCTGCTGGACGGTGTAGGTGAACGGCGTCGGCGTGGGCAGAGGCGTTTCGGCGACGATCCGGACCTCGGGAGTCTGGCTCGGGCTTGCGGTGGAAGTGAGGAACGGGATCAGGGTGGAGGGAGCAGGGGGAGAGTCGACTCGAGGAGGTGCGCAAGCAGTGAGGGGCAAGAGCCAACAAGAGAGAAGGACCGCGAAGAGGATGCAACGCATGAGGAGATTATAATTGCAGGAAAATAACTTCTGGAGGCAGGCACGATGGAATATCGTCACTTGGGAAAGGCGGGGATACGGGTCAGCGAGCTTTCGTTCGGGTCATGGGTCACATTTCACAATCAAGCGGATACAAACCTGGCTAAGGATATGATGGTAGCCGCGTACGAGGCGGGGGTGAACTTCTTCGACAACGCCGAAGTGTACGCGGGCGGCAAGTCGGA
>DAITPI010000076.1:0-12855 GCA_036833655.1 Anaerolineales bacterium
CAGCACGTGGTTCTTCTCGTTGCCCACATTGATGATCACCAGCGGCCAGAAGAACGAGTTCCAGGCGTAGAGGAACATGAAGGTTGCCTGGGTCGCCAGGGCGGGCACGCTGGCGGGGATCAGGATGTCCTTCAGGATCTGGAAGCGGGAGGCGCCGTCCAGCAGGGCTGCCTCTTCGATCTCTTTGGGGAACGTGATGAAGTGCTGGCGCATCAGGAAGGTGCCGTAGGCGGTGAAGATCCAGGGGATGATCAACGCCGCCAGGCGGTCGGTCCAGCCGATGAGCACCATGAGCTGGTAGAGCGGCACGATCAGCATGACGAAGGGGATCATGATGGTGCCCAGATAAAAGACGAAGAGCGTGTCACGCCCGGGGAATCTCAGGCGGGCAAAGGCATAGCCGCCCAGCACGGAAGTGACGAGCTGACCCAGCACCACCAGGATGGTGACGAGTGCCGTGTTGGTGAGGGCGCGGCTCATGTTGTTGAGCTCGACCACCTGCTGGTAGTTCTCAGGATGCCAGCTGACGTTCTCCACAGGCTTGCTCAGGCGCACGTTGCCATAGACTTTCTGCTCGGGCTTTTGCGGGTCGATGAACTCGCCCACGGTGGTCTGGCTGACGAGGATCATCGGCACGACCTTGCCATCCACCTCCACGTCGAAGAGCTTCTGCTCCTCGCCGTTCACCGTCACCGATTGCGGATTCATCGCGCCGCCCGTGGGCTTGACCTCGGTGAGATACCGTTCCACCGTGGCGTCGAGATCCTCGGGAGGAGCATACGTGCCAACCTTGATATTGCTCTTCGCCAGTGCGTATTCCTTTTGCTGGCCGTCCACGTCCACGTAGTAGAGCGGGAGCGGCTCGTCGAAGCCTGCCACCGTGATCTCCACCGGGTCGCGTGGCAGCATACGCGGCGGGTAGCGAAACGTGTCCGCGGGGATCTTGAAGGAGGTGGTGAGCATGTACAGGAACGGGAAGATCATCACCAGGGCAAAGAACGTCAACACGAAGTAGACGGCAAAGTTGCCAAGGGACCGCCGGAACCGGTAGGATTGTGTTTTCATGAGCTCACCTCCTAGCCTTCGTAGATGCTGGATCGGCGCTGGCGCTGGAACTGGACCAACGTCAGACCAAAGATCACGATGAACAGGATCCAGGCGATGGCAGAGGCATAGCCCTGCTTGAAGTTCTGGAAACCGCTGCGGTAGAGATACAAGACGAGTGTGATCGTCGAGTTGTTAGGGCCCTCCGGTGGGTTCATCAGGATGAAGACCTGCTCGAAGATTTGCATGGCCTGGATCGTGGTGGTCGAGACTACGTAAAAGGTGGTGGGCGCCAGCATGGGGAGCGTGATGCCCCAGAACTTTGCCCAGGGTCCGGCCCCGTCCACAGTAGCTGCCTCGTACAGCTCGCCGGGGATGTTTTGCAGCCCCGCCAGGAACAGGACCGTATTAAAGCCCATGGTCTGCCAGGCGGCGATCAGGATCACGGCGAACAGGGCAGTCTTTTCATCGGAAACCCACTGGATCTTTGGATCGATGACTGCCACGTTGAAGAGGTTGTTCCAGAACTCGATCCCGAGGGTGATAAAGTAGTTGATGTAGCCGATCGTGGCGTTATAAAGCCATTGCCAGACGAGAGAAATGCCCACCACCGCGGCAATGCTCGGCATGAAGTAGACCGCCCGGTAGAACCTCATGCCCGGCACCTTGCTGTTCAGCACGTTGGAGAGCAGCAGGGCCGGGATCACGCTTAGAGGGACGGCGAACAGCACGAAGGTCAGCGTATTACGAAGCGCAAGCCAGAAGAACTTGTCTGCGGCGGCGAAGAGGATCCCGCCGTTGCCGAGGGCGAGCCGCCCAACCTCGTCGTAGGTCTTGATGTCGACCACGTCGCGCGCCAGTTGGTCGGGCGCGGAGAGCCAGGCGAAGCGGACGTTGAGGATGCGGGCATAATTCTCCAGCCCCACCCAGTTGGGCGGATTGAAGGCATCCGAGTCCGTGAAGGAAAAATAGAATGACAGAATCAGCGGACCGGCAAAGAAGATCAGGAAGCCGAGCAGGTTGGGGGAGAGGAACAGCCAGCCATTGATGATCTGCTCGTGGTTGGTCTTTGCATTCAACGCGGTCGCGACATTCGGCTGCATCATAGACCACAGCGAAGCTCCGAATACCAGGACGCCGGCGACTGCGGCGATGCCCATGGGCTGTGCCAGCTTGCCAAGGAAAAACAGGAGCCCCGGGATCGTCCCCACCTGCCAGAGAAACAGCGCGAACCCGCCGATCATCACCCAGCGACTGACGGCTTTCAGGCTGCTCTCGGCGGTCTGTTTCTGTTGAGGAAAACGATTCTCGAGCACCCCAAGCAGGTAACCCGCCAGGACGATGCCGAGGTAAGGGATGCCTTTGCCAAAGGTATCTGCCAGGGCATCGATGCCGATGAAGACCTGCCCGGTGTTGAGCGCAATTACCAGGCAGGCGACGAATGCCAGGTAGTCCAGCACGAGGGAGATGATCCTGCCGCTGTGATTGCGCCGGGAGAGCTGGACGGCGCCTACCACGCTCGCTACCGCGGCAATGAGCAGCACCACGGCAACGAGGATCTTCTGCCAGAGTGCTTCGATGGGGAGCCTGCCCGTCCAGACCGTGACGGCGCCCGCCAGAGCCAGCACGGCAAAGACGATGCGCCAGAAGAACTGGATGCGCAGCGTGAGGCTGGTGCGATCATCCAGCTTCGAAGGGACGACCAACTGCGATTGGATTGTCATCGGCAACTCTCCTTGGGATGGGCTGGCAGGAGCAGATGAAGCTCTCGAATCCGGAACAGGGCTTTTGAGAAAATGCGCAGGGGCAGGCGCCATGGCGCCTGCCCCTGTCGATCGGTAGAGTTACTGAGTAAATACTTTGTTGGCTTCGTCGCAAATAGTGGTGCCGAAGTCCTCGACGCTGGTAGCGCCGGTGAGGACACCCTGGATGGCGGGTCCCATGATCTTGTCGAACTCGGGCCAGGAGCCAGCCCACAGGGGACCTTCGGCGGTCGGCTTGGCGGCATCGGCGATGCCGTTGAGGAACGCCTGGTTGTTATCGGGCGGCGTGAAGGTCAGGAAGGCGTCCAGCGCTTCCTGGCTTACGCGGCTCGGGATGTTGGCGCCGAGCGCCGCCACCTTGCCCTGGGTTTCGGCGGTGGTCAGCGCCTGGACGAGCTTCCAGGCTTCTTCGGGGTGCTCCGTCTTGGCGTTCACCACGTAGGCGCCCCAGAACAGCCAGTTGCCCGGCGTGCCGTTCGGGCCTTTGGGCAGCTCAACTACATCCCAGTTGAAGTCCACGGTGCGGACGCCGGGGGTCGCCCAGCGGCCATTCTGGAACATGGCGACCTTGCCGGCGCGGAACGGCGGCTCGGGATCTTCCCCATACGGCGTGGCAATGTCGTAGTCCTGGTAGAGCGAGCGCTGGAAATCGAGCCCGGCGAGAGATTCCTTCGTGTTGAGGGCGCAGGCGGCGCGGTCGGAGGTGAAGAAGCCGCCGCCGGAGGCATTCAGCCACACGCCATAGGGTCCCCACCAGGCACTGGCGCCATAGCCGTAGATGTCAGAACCGAGGGCGCGGGTCTTCTGTGCGACGTCGAGGAAGGCGTTCCAGTCCCATTTGCCTTCCTTGGCGAGCTCGCGCGGATCGGGAGCACCGGCTTCGTTGATCAGGTCGAGGTTCAGGTACAGGGCGAACGTGGAGACGTCGCGCGGCAGGCCCCAGAGCGCACCTGAATCGGCGCCGGACTTGCCATTCTCGGGATTGTAGGTAAGATGGTACATCGGGCCCGGATAGAAGTCCTCGACACTGAAGCCCTCGGTCGCCCCGGCCATATCGGCCATGTTCAGGATCAGGCCGCGGGTGGCGAAGTCCGCCACGTCCGTGCCGGGGATCCAGAAGACGTCCGGCGCGGTGCCTGCGGCCACTTCCGAGCGCAGCTGGTCCTGGTAATTAGCGCCCTCGGTGCCCCCGGGCTCGTAGGTGAGGCTAATGCCTTCCAGCTGCCCATCGAGCTCTTTGCTGATGTTGCTGTAGACATCGATCTCTTCCTGGTTATCAGGGCGGGTGCGCCAGCGCAAAGCGACTTCGCCTGCGGCGGGGGCCTCGGTGGCAGCCGGCGCTTCGGTCATGGCCGGCGCCTCCGTGGGTTGAGCGGGTGCTTCGGTGGCGGCGGGAGCCTCTGTTGCTGCAGGCGCGCCACAGGCTGCCAGAGCAAAAGATGCTACGACTAACAGGCTGAGCATCTTGAAAAGCAAACTCTTTTTCATTCTTCCTTCTCCTTGAGTGTTTTTAAACAGTGGATGTAGAACACATGGCGGGTGGCTTTGGGGATATCAACTCTGCGTGTATCACCTCCTTATCAGGTCGATTGGCGCACGACCAGCTGCGCGGGGAGTTTCACTTCCTGGATCGCTGTGTTCCGGTCCTGGATGAGCTCCAGCAAGAGACGCGTGGCTTCCTGCCCGATCCGGGGCATGTCCTGTCGCATGGTGGTGAGCGGGGGATCGAAGTAGGACGAGAGCGGCATATCATCGACGCCGATGACTGCCAACTGTTCCGGGACTTTCATTCTTGCATCCCGGGCTGCCCGCAGGATTCCCATTGCCATGCGATCGTTCTGAGCAAAGATCGCTGTGGGGGTGTGGCTCTGATTGACGAAGGAGAGCAGAGCCTCTTGCCCCGAGGTAGCGGACCAATCGCCCTCCGCGATCAGCCCCTTGTCAAAGGCAATACCTGCCTCTTGCAGCGCCCGGCGGTAGCCTTCGAGGCGGTCCTGAGAACAATCTTCCGCCATGGGACCCGTCACCATGGCGATGCGGCGGTGCCCGCGGGAGAGCAGGTGCCGCGTGGCTTCATAGGCGACCATTTCATCGTCGAGACAGACCAAGGAGATGCTCTCGCCGTGCGAGCGTGCACCCACATAGACCACGGGAAAATCCTCTGGCACGTATTGATAGCGCTCATCCGAGTAGGGGTTGATCACGATCAGCCCGTCGACGCGGCCGTGCCCGACCAGCTCATCCACAAGGTGGCGAAAAGCCTCCGGGTCTGCCGCAGACGAGGACAGGATGAAGTAATCGTGCTGTCGGGCTTCGGTCTCGGCGCCTTCGATGACGCTTGCAAAGGTATAGTCTGTAAGGTTGGGGGAAATGCATGCCAGGGTATGGGTGAGTCCGCGTGCCATCGACCGGGCGATCGCGCTGGGGCGAAAGCCCATCTCTTCGATGGCAGCCTCCACCAGGGCACGGGTTTCAGGAAGCACATCCGCGCTTCCATTGATGACGCGCGAGACAGTCTGGTGCGAGACACCTGCCTGTCGAGCCACGTCACGGATCGTCGGACGAGATAAGGACATAAAACGGGGAGTTGGTTATAATGTTACCGGTCACGTGACCGGTAACATTAGTTTACAGGAATGGTTTGCCTTTGTCAAGAGGCAAACAGGAGAGCAGGCAGCATGGCACTTCAGGTTCAAGCCTCGGCTACGGGCATCCGCGTTTCGTCCACGGTTTATGCATGGGAATGGGAGCGGGAAAGAGACAGTTTCTGCTTGTATGATGGGAAAGAGCGGCTGATCGGGCGTGGGCCGCACCAGCCTTTTGTGTTCACCTCGGATCTGAACCGCATCCATCCGGCACGCTCCAGTTCGTACAGGATCGATGAAGACCGGGTCTCCATCCTCTATGAGGGCGTCAATGGCGATTCGGCTCTGACCGTGACCTGGTCTTTCCGGGATGAGTTCATCCGCCTGGAGCCGTTGCTGTACGAGTCGGCCTGTGCAGAGCAAATTGTGCAGATCGTTTATTTCCCGCAAGAATCAGGCGTCTCCTACCGGCCATCTTTCTACAGCCGTTACGCGGTCGTGCCAGGGCTTTCGATGAGCACCAGCATAAGCCCGGTCGTCGATTTGCATTCCAGACTTTCGGTTGTGGCAGCGCTCGGGTCGGGCGCCATGCGCGGTCCCGGTTTTACGCAGCAATGGGGTCTTCCGGCGCACTATTTCTGCGTATTCAATACCGCGGACCGCTGGAATGCCGCGGGAGCCAGGCAATTGCAGTCCGAGGCGGCGTGCTGGGGATTGGCGCAGCTGCCCGCCGGTGATTTCAGGTTGCACATCGCCGAGATCGGCCTCAGCCCGGTTTTGAATTTGCGCGGCGATCTCTGGAAGCAATTCGAAACCCCTGGCGCCTTGCAGCTCGGATGTTCCTTCCTCATCGCCTTTGGCGAGCAGTATCATCAGGCGATCCGGAGCTATTACCGGATCCTGCTGCGGGAAGGAATCATCGAGTCCAAATCGATCAGCGCAAAAAAGAACGAGGTCTTGCTGGCTCCCCAGTTCAACACCTGGGGCACGCAGTCAGCTAAAGCGCTGGGACCGCAGGATCTGACGGAAGGAATCGTGTTGGATTGCTTTGAGAAACTGCAGCGCTCCGGCATGAAGGCGCGCACGTTTGTCATCGACGATAAATGGGAGGGTCGTTATGGGGAGCTGAAACACGACCCGGTGCGCTTTCCCAATTTCCTGTCCCTGCTGGAGCAGATGCGCGCTGCGGGATATTTCGTCGGTCTGTGGGCGGCATTTCTGCGCTGCGAGGACCCGGCGGCGTTGGGGCTGCGTGAGTCGCATCTCCTGCAGGGGCAGGACGCCACGCCGCTCTGGCTCGCGCATGGGACGGCGCGTTATGGCATCTTTGACGTTACGCAGAGGGCGGTCCAGGCTGTGCTGCGAGAACGAGCGCAGGAATTTATCCGCCTCTATCGCCCGGACTTGATCAAATTCGACTTCGGTTACGAGCTCCCGTCGCTGGATGTGGCCGCGCCCGCCGATACGAATTGGGCAGGCGAGAGATTGCTGCAAAAGGGACTTGAGGTGATCGTGGGAGCGATGAAAGAAGCGGATCCAGATCTCGTGATCATGTACTATGGTCTGTCGCCGCTGCTCGTGGACTACTATGATTTGCACAGTCCGGACGATCTCGTTTATTGTGGCGGCGATTATGATCTGGAGACCAACCGGCGCATCTTCTTCAGCAGCCTGTGCGGAGAGCTGGGAATGCCCACCTATGGCTCCTCCGGTTATGACTGGGAATCGGCATGCAGTATCTGGTTCGACTCTGCGCCTTCGGGGACGCTCGGCTCGTTGCATTGTTTTGATGGGGACGAGAATGGCGATCTCCCCACAGTCGAGCAGATTGCAAAATACAATGGACTGTCTGCCATCCTACGCCAGGGTACCACATTTGAGGTCAAGCCCATCGACGCCAGCTGGCAGGGCGGTTTGCGGGCGGCGTTTGCTCCCTCCTGGGAACGCCTTGAAGACGGCAAGACGGTGCTGCTTGCCCTGCGCACTCACCGCTTTGACAGCAAGCCTACCGTCCGCTCCTACAAAGATGTTCTCAACACCGATGTCATGCTCGTGGTTGCCTCCTTGACTGAGGAGGAGATTTCCTGCTCTCGCCAGCTGGGGCTCGTCCCTTTCGCTGAGGGGACCTGTACCATCCGTCACGTTGGAGCGCACCGGCGTGCCCGGCTCATCGAGCACTATTTCGATGGCACCAGCTGGGAAACGATAATTCCCTGTCAAGAAAATGTGCTCGAGCTCAGTCTCCGGGCAACACGCGAGGGGCATGTCCTGGAATGGTTGGAAGTAACATTCCCGGAGGAGAACTGATAGGATGACTTCTCTCATTTCCCCTCGGTGTCATCTTAGCATACCGATGTTAAGGATCCGCGCGGACCCTGGAATTGCCCCTCTGCATTTCTCACGGATACCCCTCCGGAGAGGGGCGTTGGGCACTTGCCACTCCTCTGGATTGCTCGTACAACCCCGCACGCTGGACGTCTTTTCTTCACGAAGCGTGCGGGGTACAATGAGTGCGGTAATTCAGCAGGGGCAACCCATCCTCTGGACTAAATTGAAGAATTCTTGAGAAGCCTGCCACGGTCACGACGAGCATGGGTCATGGAATTACCCCAAGAATACGAAAACCGGGAAAGGAATGACAATGACGGACCTGAAGAGTTTTGGTGAGAGGATCGTGCACAATTTGGAGCAGGTGATCCTGGGCAAGAGCCAGTCTGTGGAGCTGGTCGTGATTGGCTTGCTATGCCAGGGTCACGTCTTGATCGAGGATGTACCCGGCGTGGGGAAGACCATGCTTGCGCGTAGCCTTGCCAAGTCGCTGGATTGTGCGTTCAACCGTATTCAGTTCACCCCCGATATGCTTCCGAGCGATGTGACCGGCGTTTCCATTTTCAACCAGGAGACGCGCAAATTTGAGTTCCGGGCGGGACCGATCATGGGGCAGATCATCCTGGCGGACGAGGTCAACCGCGCCACACCGAAGACGCAAGCGTCTCTGCTCGAGGCGATGGAGGAGCGGCAGGTCACGGTCGATGGGACGACCTATCCGCTGCCGAAGCCGTTCATGGTGCTTGCCACCCAGAACCCGATCGAATATGAAGGCACATTTCCGCTCCCCGAGGCGCAGCTGGATCGCTTTCTCCTGCGCGTCCGGCTGGGGTATCCGAACCCATCGGAGGAGATGCGCGTTCTGAACGCGCAGCAGATCCGGCATCCGATCGAGGCGCTGGAACCTGTGGTCAAAGTGCAAGAGCTACTGGAGGCGATCGATGGGATCCGGCACGTATATGTCTCGCCTGCGATCCAGCGCTACATCATTGACCTGGTGGGGCGTACCCGCCAGAGCGGCGACGTCTATCTCGGCTCCAGCCCGCGCGGTAGTCTGGCGCTGTTCCGTACCGGGCAGGCGCGTGCCGCCCTGCAGGGGCGTGACCACGTCCTCCCGGACGACATCAAGGCGCTGGCAGTCCCGGTGCTCGGGCACCGTATTATCGTTTCGCCAGCGGCGCGCCTGCGTGAGCTGAGCGCAGACCGCATCGTGCAGGAGATCGTGTACAGCGCTCCCGTGCCCGGCGGAGATTATCAGGCAGCAGCTGTAAAGGAAAAGGTCAAAGTCCAGTGACAGCCGGACGGACTCTGGTTCTTCTGATGCTGGCAGTTGGCGCGATCGGCACAGCAGTGACGGGCGATCTGGTCTATGTGAGAATCCTGTATCTCAGTATATTACTGATCGTGATCGCCTGGCTGTTGACGATTCCCTCGCTGCGCGGCATCCGGGTGGAGCGTCAGGCGCGTTCGCTGCGGGCCACCGTGGGTGACATCTTTGAGGAGCATTTTGAGATCTATAACGCGAGCAAGCTGCCGAAGCTGTGGCTTGAGGTGGCGAATGAGTCCACGATCCCGCACGCGACCGGCTCGCGGGTTCTGACGTTCCTGCGCGCCAAGCAAAAGCGTATTTACACCGCTCGCACCTGGTTGACAAGCCGCGGTGGCTTCCCGCTGGGACCCACTACCCTCACAGCTGGCGATCCTTTCGGCATCTTTCGCGTCTCGAAGAGCTTTCCAGCCACAGGCTCCCTGGTGGTGTTGCCGATGATCTTCCCTCTGGCACAGTTTCTGACCCCGCCTGGCTTGTTGCCGGGAGGCAAGGCGATCCGGCGCAAATCGATCGATATCACGCCTCACGCATCGGGCGTGCGCGAGTATGTGCCCGGCGACCCCATGAAGCGCATTCACTGGCCCACCAGTGTCCGCCGTGGGCAGCTCATGGTCAAGGAGTTCGAGCAGGATCCGCAAGCCGAGGTCTGGTTGTTTCTCGATACCTATAAGAGCGCTCATCTCGCGAAACCGGAAGAGTCCACGGAATCCTATCCGCTGGACGATCTGCTCCTGCTGCGCCGGCGCCAGGTGAAGCTTGCCGCTTCGACGCTCGAATATGCGGTGAGTATCGCAGCGTCGCTGGCTCATTACTTCATCGAGCAGCGTCGCGCCGTGGGGTTGGTCAGCGCCTCGGGTCACACGTTCAAGGTGATCCCCGCGGAACGGAGTGAGCGGCAGGAAGCCAAGATCCTTGAGGAGCTGGCATTCCTTCAGGCAGAAAGTACCTATACGTTACCAGGGCTGGTTGCCGCGGAAATGGGACAGCTGCCTCAGGGCAGCAGCGCGATCCTCATCACGCCGATGATCTGGCCGGAGCTGTTGCTGGCGGTGGACAGCCTGCAGCGACGGAACCTGCGGCCGGTGGTCGTTTTACTCATGTCGCAGTCCTTCGGCAGCCGCGCGAGCAATGAAGATCTGGCAACCTCGCTCACTGAGCGCAAGGTGCCGGTCTGCCGCGTCTACTGTGAGGCAGACCTTGCGGAAACCCTATCGAGCTTTGCCGTCAATACATTTACACAGGATGTGTCATGGCGCAGACCCGTGTTGTCACACTTGACCTGAATTTCCAGGGACGTTCCCAGGCGATTGCCGCCTATTTGATCCGGAGTGGGGATGCGGTTGTGCTGATCGAAAGCGGACCCGGCTCCACGCTCGCGGGGCTCGAAACGGCTTTGGCTACCGAGGGCTTAACGCCTCGTGATGTGACCCACGTCCTGCTCACGCATATTCACCTTGATCATGCGGGCGCGGCCGGGTGGCTGGCGCGCCAGGGGGCGGAGATCTTTGTGCATCCCGTGGGCGCACCGCACATGATCGACCCGGCGAAGCTGCTTGCCAGTGCGGCGCGTATCTATGGCGACAGAATGGAGGAACTCTGGGGCGAGTTCCTGCCGGTCCCGGAGGAGAAGGTGCACATTGCAGACGACGCCAAAGAGATTGTCATTGGCAACCTGGAATTCCTGCCGGTCAACACCCCCGGGCATGCGGAACACCATCATGCTTACCTCTTCGAAGATATTTGCTTTTCGGGCGATGTGGGCGGCGTGCGGATCCCCGGTTATCCCTATCTGCGTGTGCCCATGGTGCCGCCGGAGCTGCACCTGCAGCGCTGGCATGACAGCCTGAAGCGCCTGCGCCAGCAGAAGTTCGCCTTCATCGCGCCGACTCACTTTGGTATTTACGACGACCCCAAGTGGCAGCTTCGCGAGGTTGAAAAGGGATTGGATGATGCCGAGCGCTGGCTCGAGCGAGTGATGGCAGAGGACCCGGCCCCACCAATCGAAGCTATGCGGCAGAGCTTCACCGAATGGATGACGGAGCAAGCCGCCGAAATGGGCTTAAGTGACGACGTGCTCAATGCCTATTCCCTGGCGAACCCACCCGGCATGAGCGCTGACGGATTGTTGCGGTACTGGAAAAAAGTCAGGATGTCAGGATAAACTCCGGATTGCCTGCGTTTCCAGCGCAGAAAAATCAACAGCGCCGATTTCGACGCTGTTTTTCTTGATTGACCGTTTGATCTCAGAACCCCAACCGGAATTTCTCGAGGCAGGTCTTGGATTGACTATTTCGATGGACCAGCCCGCTGCCTCGCGTTCCCGCCGGGCACGCTCGACCAACTCGCGCGCAACCTGCCTTGGAGCCCGGTCTGAGTCCGGATACATTGCAAAGGTCTTTTGTTCGCCGCTCTCAATGGGAATGCCGCCGCTGTTGCACCCTGGAGCAATATACAACCACCCGGTGTGTTTGGCGGCGATTTGTCCTGTTTTAGCTGTTCGCTCGGTTCAATCCCCGAAAATCTGCGGCGGTAGCGGCACGAGGATAGATGTCTGCTGCTTGTATTCCTCATAGTCCACCTGTCCACCCCACTTCTCATCCGCGCGGGCTTCGAGCATGGGGATGCCGCTGATCTTGATTAGCAGTAGAGCCACAAAGATTGGCGACAGGAGGGTGAGCAGTTGCCAGCCATGTAAGACGGGCAAGGCGATGACCGCCACGCCGGTCCACAGCACGATCTCGCCGAAGTAATTGGGATGCCGCGACCACGACCACAGGCCCGTGCGGATGAACCCATCCCGGTTGGCAGGGTCCGCCTGGAACCGGCTTTTCTGCCGGTCTGCAGTGACTTCGATGGCGAAGCCGAATAGCCAGAGAATAGATCCAAGCAGGGCGAAGGCGTCCAGCGGTAGCCTAACACGGGCTGTAATCGCAGCCAGAGCAGGCGCCAGCGTGAACGCCACCCAGAGTCCCTGGAGTGTCCACGTCAGCAGAAAGCGGACAAACGATTTCTTGATCGCTCGAAAACGGCGGTCCTCTCCGGCGCGGCGGATGCGCAGGAAGAGAAAGGTGCCTAGCCGTACTGCCCAGACAGCGACGATGGCAAAGAGCAGCCAGGCGCGCAGGTCACGCGTTGGGCTAAGCAGCAAGGCAATCGCTGTGACGGTCAGGAATGTAAGGCTGCCGGTCAGGTCGAAGAATGCTTCCGTCTGTTTCAAGTAAGCGGGAAGGAATGTCAGCCACTGAATGAGGAAAGCAAGAGCAGCACAAAAGGCAAAAAGCGGGAGTATGCCAAGAGCATAGCCTCCCTGGCTGCCTGCCCAGGCAATGCCAGCGCCAGCCAGCGCTACGACCGGTATGGCAAGGACTGCTTGTCTCTCCTCGTTTGTCATGGTTCGCCTCTTTCCAGATTGTCATCCCCGTTCCCAATCGGTATGTCAGGTGAATTTTGTATAATTGAAGATGCAATTCGACCATTCTGTCGCTTGACGGATGTCACATCCAAGCCATGATGCTTGCAACAAGCCAGAATATTCCGTTCAAGATATACTCTACGTAGAAGGAGATTGCATGAAACATTTTATCGCAATATCAGATCTGTCCTCCGGGGAAGTACAGGACCTGCTCGACCTAGCCATCAAGTTAAAAACAGAATATTTTCAAAAAGGCAATCCGCCCTATTTCAAAGGCAAGGTGCTCGGTATGATCTTCCAGAAGCCCAGCCTGCGGACGCGCGTTTCCTTTGACATGGCGATGCGTCACTGCGGCGGCGATGCCCTGTATCTCTCGCCGAACGAGATCGGTCT
>DAITPI010000077.1:0-12825 GCA_036833655.1 Anaerolineales bacterium
GCTGCTTCCGCACACTCGATAACCGCGGTCAGTTGTGGCACACCCGAGCCGGCCACGATCCTCGTAATACAGATCGAGCCGGGACCCACACCCACCTTCACAGCATCGGCGCCCGCCTCGATCAGGCGCTTCGTGCCGTCGGCCGTTGCCACGTTCCCGCCAATGATCTGGGCATCCGGGTAACTCCTGCGGATGCTCTGGATCATCTCGACCTCAAGCTGGGAATCGCCGTGAGCGATATCGACCACAATGCAATCTGCCCCTGCCTCAAGGACGGCTTCCACCCGGCGCATTTCCTTGTCCCGCACGCCCACTGCCGCGCCAACTGCAAGACGACCCTTGGAGTCTTTGGTTGCTCTGGGGAACTGCGTGATCTTCATGATGTCTTTGAGAGTGACAAGTCCCGCCACTCTTCCATCTGCGTCCACCAGAGGCAGTTTCTCCACCCGGTGCTCATGAAGCAGGCGCTCTGCCTCTTTCAGGGTTGTGTCCGGCGGGGCGCTATGTACATTGCGTGACATGATAGCGGTGACAGGCTTTTCCATATCGTTTTCGAACAACAGGTCGCGTGTCGAGACGATGCCGATCAGGCGTTGCTCGTTGTCCACGATCAGGATTCCGCCCGTCCCGGTCTCATCCACGATGCGTTTGACATCCCCCACGGTATTCGACTCGGCCATCGTGATAGGCTTGTCCACCATGAAGGACTCCGCCTTTTTCACCCGGGCAATGTGACGCGCCTGCGCCGCGATCGTCATGAAGCGGTGGATGATGCCGATCCCGCCTTCGCGCGCCATGGCAATCCCCATCTCGCTTTCTGTGACCACATCCATGTTGGCAGAGACAATGGGGATTTGCAGAGCAATTTTCTTTGTCAGCCAGCTCCTTGTAGAGAGGATACGGCGGGAATCGACGTCGGAATACTGAGGAACGAGCAACACATCATCGTACGTCAAAGCCGTTTGGGGCAGAATTTTCATCGCGACTCCTCTTGGATTCAACCGCCCGAATTATAATGCTTGACGATGGCTCTTCACGCGCTTTCGCCTCTGGATGGTCGCTACGAGAAGGAGATTTCTCCTTTGCGGGGCTACTTCTCTGAATTTGCCTATCTCCGGGACCGCGTCCAGGTGGAGTTGGACTTCTTGTCTGCGCTTTCGAAAACGGGCGTCTTCTCCGCTGAGGCATTGCCCCGCTGGAAGCCGGACCTGGAGGGATTTAGCGATGAGGATGCGCACAGGATACAGGAATATGAAAAGACCACCAGGCATGATGTCAAAGCCATCGAGTATTTTCTGAGAGAACGGCTTCCTCGCGAGTTGCATCCCTGGATCCATTTTGGTCTCACGTCTGAGGACGTCAATAACATCGCCATCGCGATCGCGCTTCGAAATTCCCGCGATCAAGTCTTGCTCCCTGCACTCGATAATTTCATAGAATCCCTGGTTGGCTTTGCCCGGCGTTACCGTGCCCTGCCCCTGCTGGCACGGACGCATGGTCAGCCCGCCGTGCCCACAACGCTGGGAAAAGAGATTGCGGTCTACATTGCCCGTCTCGCAAAGTGCCGGGCCGAGCTGGCCGGTCACATATTCGAAGCGAAACTGACCGGCGCCGTAGGTAACTTTAGCGCCCTGCAGGCGGCTGCACCGCACGTCGATTGGGTCTCCTTCAGCACGAGTTATATTGAAAGGCTGGGTCTCGAGCCGAATCTGGCTACAACGCAGATCCTGCCGTATGATAACTGGGTGCGTTATTTTGGGTCCATCCAGCTGACCAATATCCTCCTTATTGGCTATACGCAAGACTTTTGGAGATATATTAGCGACGGACTACTAAGACAAACGCTCGTCCAGGGCGAAGTTGGCTCCTCCACGATGCCCCAGAAGGTCAACCCGATCGATTTTGAGAACGCCGAGGGCAACCTGGGGATCGCGAACTCTCTGCTCGCCTACTACGGGCAAAAACTGCCGGTCTCCCGGCTGCAGCGGGACCTGTCTGACTCCACAGTGAGACGGACATTTGGCGTGGCGCTCGGGCACACGCTGCTCGCCTGGAACAACCTCACGCGTGGCATGGGTCGCGTCGAAGCCGACGAAGGGAAAATCCGCCAGGAACTGAACGATCACTGGGAGGTTGTCAGCGAGGGCGCTCAAACCATCCTGCGCGCGGCGGGCCGTGATGACGCGTACGAATCGTTGAAGTCCCAGACCCGGGGCCGCGTATTGAACGAGACCAGCTACCGTCAGTGGGTCGAATCGCTGGATGTCGACGAAGAGACGCGCCGGCGTTTGACAGGCTTATCGCCCGAATCCTACATCGGGCTGGCAGTCCAGCTCACAGATCAGGTGATCGAACATCGAGACTCGAATACCGAGTAACGATTTCCGATTCCCGAATTTCGGAGGCAACATGACAGTCACAGCAATCATCGGCGCGCAATGGGGCGACGAGGGGAAAGGCAAGGCAGTGGACTATCTGGCGGGAGAGGCAGATTACGTGGCACGCTTCAACGGCGGCAACAACGCGGGGCATACCGTCATCAATGAGTTCGGCACGTTCAAGATCCACCTCGTGCCCTCGGGGATCTTTTCGCAGAATACAACAGGGCTGATCGGCGGCGGCGTGGTGATCGACCCAGCGGTCCTCCAGGAAGAAATCGAGATGCTGAGCCGGGCTGGCGTGCGATTGGACGGGCGGCTGTGGGTCTCGCCGCGCTCGCACTTGATCATGCCCTATCACAAGATCCTGGATGGCTTGTACGAGGAGGCAAAGGGCGCAGGAGCCACGGGGACGACGCGCCGGGGGATCGGACCCGTGTTTGCAGATAAGGTCAGCTACAACGGCATCCGCTGGACCGACTTTGCCAGCGAGGCATTCGAGTCGCGTCTGAAAGTGCAGCTCGAGTTGAAGAACAAGATCATCCTTGCCCTGGGCGGAGAGGCGTTGAACTTCGAGGAAATGCGCGAAACGTACCGGGGCTATTACGAAAGGCTGAAGCCGTATATCCGTGAGCTGTTTTCGATCGTGCAGGATGGATTGAAAGCCAACAAGAATTTCCTGCTCGAGCAAGCTATGGGGACGTTCCTCGACACCGACTGGGGGACGTACCCGTTTGTCACCGCCTCCACCACCATCCCTTCGGCTGCATCTGCGGGGCTGGGCATCCCGCCGCGCTACATTATGAACGTAATCGCAGTGGCAAAGGCGTACACCACGCGCGTCGGGGGAGGCCCCCTCCCCACGGAGATTCACGACACCCAGAGTGAAGCGTATAGAAAATTCGCCGAGACGGCTGCTACAACCGGGCGGTCGCGCCGCGTCGGCTGGCTCGACCTGGAGCTGGTGCGGACGGCAGTTCAGCTAAGCGACGTCACCGAGCTGTGCCTGACAAAGCTGGACGTGCTCAGCGGACTGGAGGAGATCCGGGTCTGTGTGGGATACAGGCTGAACGGAAAACCAGTGCGCTATGCGGATGTCGATTCCTATGGCCTGGACGAGGTCGAGCTTGAATATCGAACGGTCCAAGGCTGGGGTGAAGATATTGGCAGGGCAATGTCCTTCGACCAATTGCCGGTAGAGGCACAAAACTATGTGCGGATGATCGAAGAGGCGACCGGTGTTCCGGTCAAGTGGGTCGGCGTGGGACCGGAACGAGGAGCAACGATAAGGCGGTAGTCTTCGTGACTTGAATCTTGAAACGGATCAACTACAATAGGATACATGGCAAAACGACGTTTAGACGATGGGATAGACAACAACGGGGGCTTTATAAGTCTCAACCGTATTCCGCACCAGGCTCCAAGGCGCTCGTGGCGCAGTTGGATGTTAGGTCGCCCTCTTCCCACCGCCGACGCGCCGAATCAGAGAATCGGTAAGGCAGTGGGATTGGCTGTCTTCGGAGCGGATGCCTTATCTTCCATTGCATATGCACCGCAAGAAACGCTTGTCATTTTGGCTGCTGCGGGAACACACGCATTCGGCTATGCCTTTCCTATTTCAATTATCATTACTGCTTTGCTTACCATTGTCACGCTGTCATACCAACAAACCATCCATGCCTATCCAAATGGCGGCGGTGCATACACAGTCGCCAAGGAAAACCTGGGAATCACAGCTGCATTGCTGGCAGGTGCAGCGCTGCTTCTGGATTACACACTGCTAGCGGCGGTTGCCACATCCTCGGGTGTCGCGCAGATTGTCTCTGCCTTCCCACCCCTGTTCCCTTATCGAGTCTGGATCGCCGTGGGACTTCTAGTATTGATTGCCATCGCAAACTTGCGGGGCGTGAAGGAATCGGGGAACACCTTTGCCGCGCCCACCTATCTTTTTCTGGTCATGACAGTTTTGACCGTAGGAGCAGGCTTTTTCCGCTACATACTGGGCACCCTGGGTCAAGTGGTCGATCCCCCACCTGTAGAACACTTCGGTACGGAGCCATTAACTCTCTTTCTCCTCTTACGCGCCTTTTCCAATGGAACCACAGCCCTCACGGGTGTGGAATGTATTTCGAACGGCGTGACTGCCTTCAAAGAGCCTCGCACCAATAATGCCGCATTGACCATGGTGTGGATGTCCACTATTCTGGGAGTTCTCTTCGTCGGGATCACGTATCTCCTGGATGTGATCGGGGCGGTCCCTTCTGAGACGGAAACCGTGATTTCACAGTTGGCGCGCACCGTCTTTGGGGATCGCGGGCTATTGTATCTGGGCACGATCACGGCCACGACGATTATTCTAGTACTGGCAACGAATACCGCCTTCGCTGATTTTCCTCGTTTGAGTGCGATCATCGCTTCCGATGGGTACATGCCCCGCCAACTAAGTTATCGCGGCAGCCGTTTGGTTTTCTCGCGTGGGATCATCAGCCTCACCGCGATTGCCTCCCTGCTGATCGTGATTTTTAATGCCAGCGTCACGGCGCTCATCCCGCTCTGGGCAGTGGGGGTCTTTCTTTCGTTCACCCTGTCACAAGCTGGGATGGCGCGTCATTGGTGGTACAACCGACCGGCCGCCGATAAGCAGCTCACGGAGCGAGAGAGGAGGCATCCTTACGATCCTGGCTGGCGCTGGAAATTGTCAATTAACGGCCTGGGTGCAGTGACGACTGCTATCGTCACCTTTATCTTCGCCATTACGAAGTTTGCCGATGGCGCCTGGATCATCGTGTTGCTTTTGCCTGCCATTGTGATCAGCTTCTATGCGGTTCACCGCCATTATGTGTCACTGGCGCAGGATCTTTCCCTGGAGCATTATGGACAGCCGCCACCCTCCCGGCGTCACCGCGTCATTATGCCTGTATCGGGAATCCATCAGGGCACATTGCAAGCATTGGACTACGCTTTGTCGCTTTCGCGGGATGTAACTGCCGTACATGTTGCGATTGATCCTGAGCAGACCCAGAAACTGAGACACAAATGGAGTGGGTGGGGCAAGGGCGTACGATTGGTAGTCATCGAGTCCCCGTACCGGACATTCCTTGAGCCATTTTTGGAATATGTAAATGAGCTAACCGAGATCTTGCAACCGAACGAGCGGTTGACGATTGTCGTGCCGCAGTTCATTCCGCGACACTGGTGGCACAATTTGCTGCATACACAGACCGCTTTCTGGCTGCGTTTTATGTTGTTGAACAAACAAGGCGTTATCATCACCGAGGTTCCCTATCAGGTGCATTGATGTTGGCGAAAGAATCGAAGGTCTAGTGGGATACCTGGAAAAACCCATCCTACTTATCGAAATGCAGAATGGCTAGGTTTCCATCAAATGCTGTGCCAAGCTGTTCGGGTAGCTTGCCCAGGGTATCTGCCACGCGCTTGCGGGAGCCAAAGCCTGGCACGACGATAAAGCTACTGATGCTTTCCTCCTCCAGCATGGCCGGTTTGAACGGTCCCTTGAGTTCCTCCACTTCGATGGGTTGATCGGTATTAAGAGCTGGTAGCAAGGCCTGGATAGATTTCAAATAACTGGGATCGGCATGTACCACAAGAGGAACATTTAGAGCTTTTGCCAGCGAAAGATTGGCTTGGAGCATCTGTCGCAATGCAATGTGCGGCACAACTTTGGGTGGAAGCACGAATATGATGCGTTGGGTGCCGTTAAGGGGCATGGATAGTTTTCCCACCATCACCGGTGTGTCTGATCCCCAGATGACTTCGTCGAGTACCGATCCCAGCACCGACTCGCGTAGGGTGCGTCTACCGCGCCAGCCCATGAGGATGATCGAAGCATCTTGTTCCTGCTCCGTGAATAAAATGCCTTGCGCGTGAGTGGCTGCAAGACGTGGGATTAATTGAATTTCGGAGTCGGGATCCTGCATGATCTCATAGACACGGCCCAGCAGATCGCGGTGTAAAGCGAAATGTTTCTCCTGTTCCTGCTGCGCCTGTGCGACACTGACTGCCAATACTTTTCCGTCGTTCACTTTTGCCAATAGGACTGCCAGCGTTAGTAATTGTTCCTGCGCCCGCGGGTCGATGATCGGCACCAGGATGCGACTGAAGAGTGGGGATGGAACTGCCTCCGTTGCACGAGTTTGAAGATCCTTACCAAAATGCTGGACAAGGAGCGGTGAAGTAATAGAAGTTAGCAGGATCATCAGGATGGCAGCGTTGAACAAGGTTGTGTCGAACAATCCTGTTTCCAGACCGATGATCAGTGTCGGAATCGTTACTGCTGCTTGTGCATGAGAGAGACCATACGTGCTCCATAATTCATTTCTGGTGTATTTAAAGATGCGTGCGCTGATGAGTGCCGCAATCAGCTTGGAGACATAGGCCACGAAGGTCACACCCAGTGCGACAATGATCGTCTCGCGATTCTCCAGAAACGAAAGCGGGTCTGTGATCATGCCACTGTAAAGAAGAAAGATCGGAATAAAGAAGGATTCGCCGATGAAAAGTACATGTCCTGTCACTGGGCTGTGGCGTGGCAGGGTTGCGTTGATAGCAAGCCCTGCCAGGAATGCACCAACGACTTCGTGCACGCCGATGAGCTCTGCTCCTAGCGCGGCAACAAAGAGAACTACGATCACGAACTGGAATTCAATCGCCCGCCCGCTAAAGCGCTGAAAGAAGAATTTCCCAAGCCGCGGCAAGCCCAGGATGATCAACAAGGTAAAGATGGATAGGAGAACAAAGAGCTGGATAAAATATCCCAAGCTCAAACCACCCGACTTGGCACCCAGCACGACAGCCAGGATAATGAATGCACCTATATCGGTCAGGACGGTAGCACCGGTGGTAACAGCAACCGCTTCGTTGCGCGTGACGCCCAGGCGCGTCAGGATCGGGAATGCAATCAAGGTATGAGAAGCGAAGGCGGAGCCCAGCAGGATCATGCCAAGCCAGCTCAGCCCAAGGATCCACCCCAGGCCCATGCCCATTAACTGGGGCAAGATAAACGTCAAGAAGCCAAACACAATCGAACGGCCGCGCACCCGCATGAACTGGTTGATATCTACTTCGAGGCCCGCGCTGAACATGAGATACACCAGCCCAATCGTGGACAGGAATTCCATGCGGTCGCCGGCCTCGATCAGATGGAAGCCATGGGGGCCGATCAACATTCCCCCAAGGATAATGCCGACAATGCCCGGAAGACGGACGCGCTCGGAAAGCAGCGGCGTGACCAGGATAATGCTCATGATGAGCAGAAAGAATGCAACAGGCTCATTTAGATCGATCACGCGACTCCTCCAATCCGAAAGCTTTGAGCATTTTACACTGGGATAGCAACTTCCCTGCTCGGCGGTAGGGACTTTTTCTATTTTGCTGCCTGTCCTTTTGGTATATAAAAAGACTGGCTGTTGCCGAAGAACTTTCAACTCCATATCTCTTAACGATTGTGAAATGAAAAAGCTCATCTCAAACGTACCCAACTTGCTGAAACTTACCTACCAGGAATGGAAGGACGACAACGCCTCCCGCCTGGCTGCCGCCCTGGCTTACTACACAATTTTCTCGCTGGGTCCTCTATTGATCATCGTGATTGCCGTGACGAGCTTCTTCTGGCAAAGGGAAGCCGTGCAAGATCAGATCATGAGTCAGGTGCACGGCCTGGTCGGCGCTCAGGGAGCAGAGTTCGTCGCCAGTCTGCTCAACAGCGCCAGTAGTCCGGCCAGAGGGATTTTCGCCACGATTGTCGGTATCATCACCCTGATCTTCGGCGCCCTGGGCGCCTTCAATGAGCTGCACAATTCGTTGAATGTGATCTGGGATGTGAAAGAAGCAGAAACGCATGGATTCGTGGCAGGCATCAAGAAGATCCTCTTTAGCCGTCTGCTCTCCTTCACTATGATCCTGGTGATCGGATTTCTATTACTGGTCTCCCTGGCAATCAGCGCAGGCTTGTCCGCGGTGCAGGGCACAATTGGAAACGCGGTGCCTCTCTCCGAGATTATTTTACAGGTCCTCAATCTGATCATCTCCGTCGGTGTGATCACCGTTCTATTTGCGCTGATGTTCAAATTCGTCCCGGATGCGAACATCGCTTGGCGCGATGTATGGCTGGGTGCGTTTGTCACAGCCTTATTATTCTCGCTGGGCAAGTTCCTCATCGGACTCTATCTCGGCAACAGTGCGGTCGCATCCTCTTTCGGCGCGGCAGGCTCGCTGGTCCTGTTGCTGGTCTGGGTCTATTACTCCGCGCAGATCTTGTTTTTTGGAGCCGAGTTTACGCAGGTCTACGCAAATAACTACGGCTCGAAAATTGTCGCGGAGGGCGAGGCAGAGCCCGCCAAACCAGACGTGACAGCTCAACTCGGCAGATCACAGCGACAGCCGGCCCGCGCCTATCGCCCGGAGCTGGCGATGCCCGCTGCCTCTGCTATCATGGTCGGCGAACGAGGGCTGGAACGCGAAAAGCAGCAGACAGCCCGCATCTTTGTAGGACTGATGGCTGCCTCCTTTTTCACAGGAATCCTGACCACGATCCTGGGACTGCGAAGACATTAATCCGGCTCAGCCATCGAAACAACAAGGATCGTACAGCCCAGAGAGATAGACAAGTCCTTGGAGCGCTACACGCAGAGAGAAAAAAAGAGGATCGCAAGGACGGCGCAGATTCAGGAGAATGCATATATAACAGTTGTGTACGCGCTTCGTTTTTATCTGTGAGCGGAAATCGGAAATCCGCCCGTTAAAATCCAAATTTCTTAGTATTACGGAGGTAGTATGAACATCATCTTATGGATCATCTTTGGTGCTCTCGCTGGATGGATTGCGAGCATGATCATGGGCCGCAACGCCCAGATGGGTGCTCTCGCAAACATCATCGTGGGTATCGTCGGCGCCCTCATCGGCGGCTTCATTATGAATGCTTTCGGTGCGCAAGGCGTGACTGGTTTCAACTTGACCAGTCTGATCGTGGCAATCCTGGGCGCAGTGGTCCTGCTGTTTCTGGTGGGCTTGGTACGCCGGTAACCGCCTGCATATAACCTGTTTCGCCAAGACAAGAAGTCGTGCATAGCTATGTGCACGGCTTTTTGATTTTTAACGGGGCGCCTCGTTATAATGGACACGCTATGCCTAAACTCTTGATTCTTTCACGCGACGCGGATGAATACGTTGAGCGGATTAGACGAGCCGGGTTGCCTGAGCTCGCGATCACAGAGCAACCTTCCGAAGCAGATGTTGTTCTCGGCGAGCCAAAGCTCACCCGGGATGCGCTCCCGGGCCTCGCCAGCCTCCGGTGGGTGCAGTGTATCTACGCGGGAGTCGAGCCGCTGGTGGATCCCAGCCAGCGCCGCGACTATATCCTGACCAACGCTCGTGGTGTCTTCGGCGAGCTCATGTCGGAGTATGTGTTCGGCTACCTGCTATTCCATGAGAAGAAAATGCTCGAGCGCATGGCCGCGCAGCAGGCAAAGCAGTGGCAGCGACCCGAGTCGGGTGTCTTGCGCGGCAAAACGCTCGGACTTCTCGGAGTTGGCTCGATCGGCGCTCATCTTGCCGGCACCGCCAAGCACTTTGCGATGAACGTCCGCGGGTTCACCAGGGCGACGGAAAGCTGTGAGAAAGTAGATCAATATTTCCACGACGATCTGCTCACGTTTGCTGAGGGATTAGATTATCTCGTCAGCGTTCTGCCACGCACGGCAGACACGGATAAGCTGGTCGATGCCTCGCTTTTGAAAGCTTTGCCGCCGCACGCGGTATTTGTCAACGTGGGACGCGGCAACGCCGTGGACGAACCTGCTCTTGTGGCTGCCCTGGAGGAGGGACGACTTGCCGCCGCCGTGCTGGATGTGTTTGAAAAAGAACCGCTGCCCCAGGACCATCCCTTCTGGACCACGCCGAACCTGTACATGACATTCCATACCTCGGCGATCAGCTACCCAGAGGACATTACAGGCGTGTTTGTCGAAAACTACAAGCGTTATCTCGAAGGCAAACCCCTGAACTATGTGGTTGATTTCGAAAGAGGCTACTAGCATGCGCCCTGCCCTCCCCGACATTTTCGCCGCGGCGGAACGGATCCGCCCATACATCCATCGCACGGCGGTCCTTACAAATCAAAGTCTGGATGAAAAGGTCCAGGCGCGCGTCTTTCTCAAGTGCGAGAATCTGCAGAAGGTCGGCGCGTTCAAGTTCCGCGGCGCCTGTAATGCCGTTTTCGCCCTCAGCGATGAGGAGGCCGCCCGCGGCGTATCCACCCACTCTTCGGGGAACCACGCCCAGGCGCTGGCGCTTGCAGCCAGGCTGCGCGGCATCCCGGCGTATATCGTCATGCCAGACAATGCGTCCGCGGTGAAGAAGGCTGCCGTGGCAGGCTACGGCGGACAGATCACGTTTTGCGAGCCCACTCTCGAAGCTCGGGAAGCGACGCTGGCGCGGGTTGTCGAGCGTACGGGCGCGACAGTGGTCCACCCTTACAACGACGAGCGCGTGATCGCCGGGCAGGGCACGGCGGCGCTCGAGCTTTTGGAAGAGATCCCCGACCTGGACGTGATCATCACTCCTGTGGGCGGCGGGGGTCTCTTGAGCGGCACAGCCATCGCGGCGAAGGGCATCAAGAGCGGCATCCGTGTGATCGCAGGCGAGCCCGAGCTGGCAGACGACGCCTACCGCTCGCTCCAGGCGGGTGAGATCCTGCCCTCGATCAAGCCGAAGACGATCGCTGACGGCTTGCTCACTTCGCTGGGGACGTGGACCTTCCCGGTCATCCAGCAGTGCGTGGAACAGATCGTGACCGTGAGCGAGCGCGGCATTATCGACTCGATGAAATTCGTCTGGGAGCGCCTCAAGATCGTCATCGAGCCTTCCGCGGCTGTCGCTGTCGGCGTGCTCTGGGAGCGCAAGATCGATCTCACAGGCTTAAGAGTTGGGGTGATCCTGAGTGGCGGAAACGTGGATCTCGAAAAGCTGCCGTGGAATCAATAGAGACGGTTCACCCCCAATATCCCAGGAGAAACGACAATGGATGAGAATAACCCTTTCGATGAGCCATTGCCCTATCCCACACGCCCGCTCTTCTTTCCGAACGGAGAGTGCGTGGAGGATTTCATTATCCCGGAGGAAGACCGGGAGATTGTCCTGGAACAACTTTACCCGTTTTCGCCCCTTCCAAAGCTCACAGACGTCATGTATGACCTGCACGCAGATAAGACGTTCGTGGTGAAGGATTTCCGCGTCACCCGGGAACACGGTATGAATTACCTGGTGAGTCCCTACTATCCGGAAAGCGGTGGGACCGTGATCGACTGGGTGGATGAAGATTGGGCGACCGAGGCAGGGGACGAACCCGATCCGTCAGAAGACACAGACGAGCTTGACGATCCGGATCTCAGCGATTTTGACCAAGACCCGGACGATCATCTACCGTTCTAGATCAGCAGTACCTCCACAATCTCGCCGGCGCTGAGGCCGGTTGCGTCCGGCGGGATCCGCAGGAGTCCGTCGGCATTCGCCAGCGTGAAGATCAGGTTGCTCTTCCCGAAGATGGGCTCTGCCTGGTAATCGCCCTGCGACGCGGTGGCACTTGCAGCGCCACTCCGCGCAGGGCGGATCAATTTAACCGGCCACCAGTCTTCACGGCCGGCTTGTGAAGGCAGGTTGACCGTTAGCTGCGCTGGCACGGTTGCTTTGGGCCGGGGCAATGCGCCCAGAAGTCTCTCGATCACCGGAACGACAAACAGATATCCATTGACCAGCGCGCTGACCGGATTGCCGGGCAGTCCAATCACCGCCTTGCTGTGACACACACCCAGGATCGTCGGTTTGCCGGGGCGAGTGTTGATGCCATGCACCAGCACGCCCGGTGTGCCCAGCGAACGGATCACCTCCGCCGTCATGTCGCGTGTGGAGGCAGAGGAACCGGCTGTGATGATCACCATGTCACATTCTGCCAGGGCTTTCACGGCGGACTGCTTCAGACTGTCAAAATCATCGGGTATGATGCCATACCGGTGGGCTAATCCGCCTGACTTTTCCACCAATGTACCGAGTGTATAGGAATTGATGTCGCGCACCTGTCCCGGGAGCGGTGTCTGAGCCGGGTCGATAACTTCATCTCCGGTAGAAATGAGCCCCACCCGAACACGGTGCACAACTCGCACCCTCATGATCCCCAGAGCCATCAACCCGCCGATCTCGACGGGACGCATGAGACTTCCCCTCCTTAGCACCACCTGCCCCGTGGCGACATCCTCGCCGATGCGGATCACGTTTTCCCCCTCCGCCACCGCCCGGGCGATCTCGATTTCATCGCCCTGCGCCATCTGGGAATATTCCAGCATGACCACCGCGTCCGTCCCGGCTGGCAGCATGCCACCAGTGTGGATCAACGCGCATTGCCCCGGCTGAATCGCATAGTCGGGCGAGGCGCCCA
>DAITPI010000078.1:0-5256 GCA_036833655.1 Anaerolineales bacterium
ACCGATGGGCTCAATCGCCAGGTAACCCTGCCGGGCGGTGTGGCAACTCGGATTGTCTCGCTTGCCCCTTCCAATACGGAAATCCTCTACGCCATCGGCGCCGGCGATCAAGTAGTGGGACGCGATGAGTTTTCCGATTTTCCGGCGGAGGCAAAAGCGGTGGAGAGCGTCGGTGGCTCGATGGGCCAGTACAGCACGGAAGCCATCGTGGCGCTGAAGCCCGACCTCGTCCTTGCCGCGGAGATCAACCCGCCGGAGCTGGTCAAGCAGCTCGAAGACCTGGGGTTGACTGTCTATTACTTGAAGAATCCGCTCACGCTGGAAGAGATGTACGGCAATCTCGAGACCGTCGGTCAGCTGACGGGGCACGACGTCGCGGAGGTGGTCAACGCACTCAAAGCCCGCGTCGCGGCTGTAGATGAGAAGATCGCCGCGGTCACCGACAAACCGGTCGTTTTCTATGAGATCGACGCCAGCGATGCCTCCAAGCCCTTCTCCTATGGTCCCGGCACCTTTGGCGATCTGCTGATCGAGCGCGCCGGCGGGACGAACCTCGCCAGCGCGGCCGGGATTACCGACCCGTATCCCCAGGTCAGCCTCGAGCAGATCGTCTCGACGGGCCCGGATGCGATCGTGCTCGGCGACTCGATGTGGGGTGTCACGGCTGAGGCTGTCAAGGCGCGCCCGGGCTGGGAAAACCTGCGCGCCGTACAGCAGGACCAGATCTTTCCGTTTGACGACAACCTGGTCAGTCGCCCGGGTCCGCGCCTGGTGGACGGACTCGAGCAGCTGGCAAAGCTCTTGCATCCGGAGTTGTTCGAATAGTAGGTAGGGGCACCGCGGGCAGAGAAATAGCCGGTTCCTAGCATTCTTCCGCTGTGCCCATACCATGATCCATGCGTAGCCGACCGTTTCTCTCCTCTCTCATCTTTCTCCTCCTCGCCCTGCTCCTCAGCCTGGCGATCGGCTCTGTTTTCCTATCGCCAGTGGAATTGTGGAACACGCTGGTTGGTCGCGGCACGGAGACCGCCGCCTCCATTCTATGGAAGATCCGCCTGCCGCGCACGATCCTGATCGCGTTGACGGGCGCGGCGCTGGGCGGAAGCGGCGCGACCTACCAGGGCCTCTTTCGCAACCCGCTGGCGGACCCATTCCTGATTGGGGTTGCCTCGGGCGCGGGCCTTGGCGCGGTCATTGCGATGTCGGTCCGCTGGCCATATTCGTTCTGGGGCTTGATGGCGATCCCTATGGCGGCATTCGTGGCGGCCTTGCTAACCGTGTTCATCGTGTATAGCCTGGCGCGCGTGGGGCAGACAGTCCCCTCGACGAATCTGGTGCTGGCGGGGGTGGCTTTCTCCTCGTTTGCGACGTCACTCACCTCGTTCCTGATGCTACGCTCCACGGGCGAGGTGCGGCGTGCCCTGGGCTGGCTGCTCGGCGGCGCGAGCCAGAGCGGCTGGACTGCGATCCTTGCCATTAGCCCTTATCTTGTCATTGGCCTGGGCATTCTGCTGGTCAGTGGTCATACTCTAAACCTCCTGCAATTCGGCGATGACCAGGCGCAACAGCTAGGCCTCCATGTGACCCGCGCCAAGCGGATTCTCCTGACCGCCGCTTCGCTGGCTACCGCGGCGGCGGTCGCCTTCTCGGGCATCATCGGGTTTATCGGGCTGATCGTGCCGCACCTGATCCGGTTGTGGATGGGACCCGACTACAAGCGGCTCCTGCCCCTGAGCATCCTGGGTGGCGCCTCGGCGTTGATCGTTTCCGATGTGCTGGCGCGCGTCCTGCTGGCGCCGCAAGAGATCCCGGTGGGGATCATCACCGCCCTCGCCGGCGCGCCGTTCTTCCTGTGGGTGTTGCGGCGCTCCAAGAATCAAGGATACTGGTAGAGATGGAAATCACTCTTCGCGAGATGGGCAAACAGGAATCGCCACGGACAAAATCCTTCTCACGCAAATCATGGTGATGGCGCGTCTTCTGCTTTACATAGAGAACGAAGAGCTAACCTACGCGATCCTTCCTGTTGAGCCCTACGAACGGGATATCCCTGCCGAAGATACCGATTATGGATTCGACGATGCCGGTCCCACGATCTTCTTTGCAGAGGTAGATGGGAACATCGCCGGGCGGATCAAAATGCTCCAGTGGTGGAACCGGTTTGCCTACGTGGACGATCTGGTCGTCAATCCGGATTTTCGCGGACTGGGACTCGGACGCAGATTATTGGAGCGCGGCATTCAGTGGGCGCGCGAAAACCGGTTCCCCGGTGTGATGCTCGAAACCCAGGACGATAACGTCCCTGCCTGCACGCTCTACCAGAGCTGCGGCTTTGTGTTGAGCGGTTTCGACCGCAACGTGTATAAGGCAATCAATCCGAATACAAACGAAACTGCGCTGTACTGGTACTTGATGTTTTAGATTTCACACGCTGGTTGAGTGCCCTCGTGTTTTTCGGGGCGTATCGAAACCAGCAGGAATCAAGAAATATCCTATTGGAATCAAGCAGGTGGTCTCGATACGCACGATTGCCCGGCAGTTCAACTGCCGGGGCAACCTACTCGACCGACGGTAACGAAAATATGCTCAAAATCCAATCCCTCTCTGTCTCCTATGGCACTCGGCGTGTCCTGCACGATGTCTCTCTTGACGTGCAGAGCGGCGAAGTGCTGGCGCTGATCGGTCCGAACGGCGCGGGTAAATCAACGCTGATCCGCGCCGCGAGCGGTGTCATCCCGTACACCGGCCATGTCCGCACGAACGGAGATGACTTTGCCTCGCTCTCCACGCTGCAGCGCGCTCGCTATGTCGCCACCGTCCCGCAGGCGGTCTCTTTGCCGCCGGCGTATACCGTCTGGGAGACAGTCCTGCTGGGACGGACGCCCTACCTGGGATTTCTCGGCCAGCCTTCCGAAAAAGACGAGGAGATCGCGCGCCAGGGACTGGCGCGTGTGAACGCGCTGCCCTTCAGCGAGCGCCGGGTGGGAGAGCTCTCCGGCGGGGAGCAGCAACGCGTGCTGCTGGCGCGTGCGCTCTGCCAATCCACGCCGATCCTCTTACTGGATGAGCCCACAGCGCACCTTGACCTGCAATATCAGGTCAGCCTGCTGGAGTTGGTGCATGAGCTTGCTCACAAGGACCATCTGGCTGTGCTGGTCGCGCTACACGATTTGAACCTCGCCGCGCACTACGCCGACCGGGTTGCGCTCATGGTCGCCGGGCAGATCAAAGCCATGGGCAGACCGGAGGAAGTCCTGCAGGCGCAGTTGATCCAGGAGGCGTACTGTCTACCCGTGCAGGTCGTGAAGCACCCATTTTTGGATATTCCGCTGGTATTGCCGGCAGCGGGTAAATAAAAACTTCCGGACAAGCTATGTCGTCTCGGAAGTTTTGTCCACTCGCTCTGGAAAATGCTGGCTACAGATCGAAATCCCCGGACGCCTCCGGCTGGTAGAGGATCTTCGCCACCTTGAGCCGGCGCTTGCCCGCCGGGACCTCCCACTCGAACACATCCCCGACACGATAGCCCAACATGGCGGTCCCAATCGGCGCCAGGATGGACACTTTACCCTGAGCCGTGTCGGCGTTTTCAGGGTAGACCAGCGTGTAGGTTTCCTCTTCGCCGGTATCCAGATCGTTCAGCATTACCTTCGAGTTCATCGTGACCACGTCGCTGGGGATTTCTTCAGGCGCTACGACCTGAGCACGCTCCAGCTCGCCGCGCAGATTTTCGAGATACACGCTGCCGCGATACTCCCCGGACTGCGCATCCACGATGAGAGTTACTAAACGCTTGCGGTCCAGCTCCGTAATCTGAATGTCTCTCTCACTCATCAAGCTCTCCTAGCTCCATCTCCACTTTGTGCCCTCTTTGCTGTCTTCGAGGGTTACTCCACGTTCCTTTAGCTGGTCCCGGATCAAATCTGAAAGCTGCCAGAGCTTCTGCTTGCGCACTTCGCTGCGTACTTCTACCAGTAAGTCGACAAACTTGTCTGCATCACCCGAGCCCTGTTTCTCCTGCAGGCGCAAGCCAAGCACACCTGTCAGCTCGCGCAGGGTCTCCTGGGCGGACTTGAGCTGCTCGTCGGTAGCGCCGTTGTCGCGGGCGGTATTGATGGCTTTGACCAGTTCATACAGAGTCGCCAGCGCCAGGGGCGTGTTGAAATCGTCGTCCATGGCGTCGCTGAAGGCTTGCTGTGTCGTCTCGGCGTGGGTCGCGAGGGCAGAGGCGGCTTCGTCAACCAGTCCCTTTGCGGAGGCGGGCGCCGGCCGGAAGGCGGACTTGAGCCGCTCCAGCGATTTTTCCGCAGCGTCCTGCGTCTCGTCGTTGAAGATCAGCGGCGCGCGGTAGTTCCCGCTCAGGACGAGCATCCGCATGACATCGGCATCGCGCCTGGTGAGAAAATCCTTGATCGTCACCATGTTGCCCAGCGACTTGGACATCTTCTCATTGCCCAGCTGGAGCATGCCGTTATGCACCCAGTAACGGGCAAACGGCTTGCCCGTGTAGGATTCGGTCTGGGCGATCTCGTTCTCGTGGTGCGGGAAGATCAGGTCATTGCCACCGCCGTGGATGTCGATCTGCTCGCCCAGCTCTGCCAGGTTCATCGCCGAGCATTCGATGTGCCAGCCGGGGCGGCCCCTGCCCCAGGGGCTCTCCCAGGAGACCTCGCCGGGCTTGGCAGCCTTCCAGAGGGCGAAATCCATGGGGTGCTCTTTTGCCTCGCCCACCTCGATGCGCGCGCCCGCCTGCATATCGTCGAGCTTGCGGCCGGAGAGCTTGCCATAATCGTCATCGCGCGTCACCCGGAAATAAACGTCGCCATTCTCTGCGGCGTAGGCATAGCCTTTGTCGATCAGGCCCTGGATGAACTCGATAATGAGCGGCATGGTCCGGCTGACCTGTGGGTACGAGGTGGCAGGCAGGATATTGAGGTTCTGCAGGTCGCGGCCGTAGTCCTCGATATATCTTTGCGAGAGCTTGAGCGGGTCTTCACCCAGCTGGTTGGCGCGGTTGATGATCTTGTCGTCCACGTCGGTGTAGTTCATGACGTGCCTGACGTTATAGCCGCGGTATTCGAGATAGCGGCGGATGATGTCGAAGACCAGGGCGGACATGGCGTGCCCCACATGCGCGTCGTTATAAACGGTCACACCGCAGACATACATGCGGACCGCGTTCGGCTCAATTGTCTCAAAATCTTCCTTTTTGCGGGTGAGGGTATTGTAGAGGCGGATCATTGTTACCTCATGTCA
>DAITPI010000078.1:5356-12757 GCA_036833655.1 Anaerolineales bacterium
GTGGCAATCTCCCGAGGGAAGGTTGGTTGAGATTGCGACGGGCTTACACCTTCGCCATGACGTTCCTGTTTATTTTTTTCTTTTGCCGTTATCTTCTTCCACGCGCGCAAAGACCATGCGCCCCGCGGCGGTTTGCAGAACCTTGGTGACCACCACATCCTTATACTCGCCGATGAAGTCGTGACCGTTCTCCACCACAACCATCGTGCCATCGTCCATGTAACCCACACCCTGGCCAAACTCCTTGCCTTCCTGGAAGATATTCAGAGTCATGTGCTCGCCCGGCAGGACCACCGATTTCACAGCATTTGCCAGCTCATTGATGTTCAAAATGGTAACGCCCTGCAGCTCCGCGACGCGGTTGAGGTTGTAATCGTTTGTCAGGATGGGACACTTCAATTGCCGCGCCAGCACCACCAGCTTATCATCCACTTCGCGCACACCCTCCGCATCGATGTCGCTAATGCGGACGAGGATGTTGGGCAGCTTTTGCAGCTCCGCGAGCACTTCCATGCCGCGGCGACCACGCTGGCGGCGCAAGCCATCCGGGGAGTCCGCGATGTATTGCAGCTCGTTCAGGACAAAGCGCGGGATGAGGAGCGTGCCCGGCAAGAACCCCGTCCTGGCGATATCGGCAACGCGTCCATCGATGATCACGCTGGTATCCAGTAAGATTGTCCGGTTGAGATTCGTCCAGGAGGAGGAAGAGCCGCTGCCTTCCGTATTCCGTCCGCTCAGCGTGCTGACCAATCCCATCAGGTCGCCCTGCCTCATGACGAAGAGCGAAACGCCGAAGTAGGCGAAGGCGACCACGCCGATGAACGGCAGGATCTGCCCAAAGGGAGGAGGCAGCTGGGAGAGAGGAAAGGAGAGCAGCGCCGCCGTCAACAGACCGACGATCAGCCCGGTTAGCCCCGCAAACAAGGTCTCGGCGGAGAGCCGCCCAAGCGCCCGGCGGATGACACGCGAAGGACGGGTTGTGAAGTATGGAGTTAGCACGAGTCCCGCCAGAGCGCCGACCAGCCCGAATACGCTCCTGTAGAGCAACTCCTGCTCGGGGTGAAATGGCTCAATTCTGGATGCCCACCCCCCAAAGGACCAGCCCAGCATTGCTACGATCACCATTCCAATCAGGCGGAGGAAAAACTCTACACTAAAACTCATCATAAAACTCCTTCATAATTCCTTCGAAGCATGCCAGCATCATAGCATGGCTGAATAGCATAGTCAACTGACTTATCGAAGGCTAATACAGAATTGTTATAATAAACGATGCCTGTCCAAGCAGGCCCGTTTTGCCCGACTAAACACCATGACTCTTACAGATACCCTCAAACGTCCTCTGCGCGACCTGCGCATCTCGGTCACCGACCGCTGTAACTTCCGATGCGTCTACTGCATGCCCAAGGAGGTCTTCGGACCAGGCTACCAGTTCTTGCACCGCGACCAGATCCTGACCTTCGAGGAGATCACCCGGCTTGCACGAATTTTCGTGGATCATGGTGTCCGCAAGATCCGGCTGACGGGCGGCGAGCCCCTGGTGCGCCGGGACCTGCCGCTTCTGGTTGGCATGCTCGCCAGGCTTCCGGACCTGGACCTGACCATGACGACGAACGGCGCGCTGCTGCCGAAACATGCCCGTAGTTTGAAAGATGCCGGCTTGAATCGCGTGACCGTGAGCCTGGACTCGCTCGACGACGAGATCTTTAAAGCCATGAACGACGTCGACTTCCCGGTGGCGAGAGTGCTGGAAGGGATGGATGCCGCCGCCGCGGCCGGGCTGGGTCCCGTCAAAGTCAACATGGTGGTCAAGCGCGGCTTGAACGACTCAAGCATCCTGCCTATGGCGCGCTTCTTCCGGGAAAAGGGCTATATCTTACGCTTCATTGAATACATGGACGTGGGGCACACCAACGGTTGGCGGATGGACGATGTGGTCCCGGCAGCGGAGATTATCAAGACCATCAATGCCGAGATACCGCTGGAGCCGATCGAGCCGAACTATCACGGCGAGGTGGCGGAACGCTGGCGCTACAAGGATGGGAGCGGTGAGGTCGGCGTCATCGCTTCGGTGACCCAGGCATTTTGTGGCACCTGCACCCGCGCCCGGCTCTCGGCGGAAGGCAAGCTCTATACCTGCCTGTTCGCGGTCAACGGGTATGATTTCCGGGCCATGCTGCGGAGTGAGGCGAGCGATGAAGAGATTTCCCAGGCAATCTCACGAGTGTGGAGCCGGCGCGCCGACCGCTATTCGGAGATCCGCTCTGAAAGTACGGCCTCCCTAACCAAGGTGGAAATGTCCCACATCGGCGGCTAAGCGCGCCTGCCACTGTTGTTCCTTCCAAGTCTAACCCAAACAGATGAATATTAAGTGAGTGAGGAGGACCGGGCGATGGCTGATTCCAGGCAGGATATGTGGGCGCAATGGCTGCTCGACCGGCGCTTTGGCGGGGATCCCGAGCGGATGAAGAAGATGATGGCGTTCCTGTACCCCATCCGGGATCAGGTCCTGAGCCACATCGACCTGGCAGAAGGGGAAACCCTCCTGGATGTTGGCTGCGGCGATGGGTTAATTGGTTTTGGCGCCCTGGAGAAGTTCCCGGGCTGTCGCGTGATCTTCAGCGACATCTCGCAGGACCTGCTCAACCACGCCGAGGATCTCGGGCAGGAGATGGGGGTCGAGGCTCGCTGCCAGTTCGTGCGCGCGGCTGCCGAGGACCTCTCCATGCTGGCGAGCGGATCGGTGGACGCGGTGACGACCCGCTCCGTGTTGATCTACGTCACCGAGAAGCAGAAGGCGTTCCACGAGTTTCATCGGGTTCTGAAAGACGGGGGCGAGCTCTCCGTTTTCGAGCCGATCAATCGATTCTCGTTCCCCGAACCGCCCGACCGATTTGAAGGCTATGACGTCACTCCCGTTGCCGGCGTGGCGCAGAAGCTGATGGCGCTCTATCTGCAAATCCAGCCCCTCGACACGGACCCGATGGGGGATTTCGATGAGCGCGACCTCGTTTCTCAGGCAGAGCGAGCAGGTTTTTCAGAGATCCATCTCGACCTGCAGATCGAGGTGAGACCGCATGAAAACGACGATTGGTCTGCATTCTTGCATACAGCCATGAACCCGAAAATCCCAACCCTTGCGGAAGCGATGGAACAGGTGCTCACGACGGAAGAAAGAGAGAGATTCACCAATCACATGCGCCCGCTGGTGGAGGGGAAAAGGGGAACCCGCCGAATCGCAGTCGCCTATCTGTGGGCAGTAAAATAGAAGCATCATCAACGCAACAGGAGGAAGATATCATGCAATACCGCGAGCTTGGACGTACGGGCTGGAGTGTTTCTACGATCAGTTTCGGGGCGTGGGCGATCGGCGGCACGTGGGGAGATGTAAAAGATGAAGAATCGCTGGCTGCTTTGCACCGTGCGCTTGACCTGGGCGTAAATTTCTTCGACACCGCCGATGTCTATGGCGATGGGCGCAGCGAGCAATTGCTTGCCCGGTTGCGTAAGGAACGCGGTGAGCCCTTTTATGTCGCTACCAAAGCCGGACGGCGGCTGGATCCGCATATCGCCTCCGGCTACAACCGGGAGAACCTGACCGCGTTCGTCGAGCGCAGCTTGCGAAATCTCGAGCTGGAGGCGCTCGACCTCTTGCAGCTGCATTGCCCGCCTACCGACGTCTATTACATGCCCGAAGTTTTCGGCATCCTGGACGATCTCGTGCAGGCCGGCAAGCTGCGTCACTACGGTGTGAGCGTGGAAAAGGTGGAGGAAGCGCTCAAGGCAATCGAATATCCCAATGTCAAGACCGTGCAGATCATCTTCAACATGTTCCGCCAGCGCCCGACAGATCTGTTCTTCGGCGAAGCGCAGCGCCGCAGGGTGGGAATCCTGGCGCGCCTTCCTCTCTCTTCTGGCATGCTGGCTGGAAAGATGACCCGGGCAACCACGTTCGAGGAAGACGACCACCGGCAATATAACCGTCAGGGTGCGTCTTTTGACCGCGGTGAGACGTTCTCGGGGCTGGCGTATGAAATTGGACTACAAGCCGTGGAGGAGCTGCGTGCAATGATCCCTGCAGGCATGACCCTGGCACAGATGGCCCTGCGCTGGATCCTGATGTTCCCGGCGGTGACCTGCGCCATCCCTGGTGCAAAACGACCCTTACAGGTGGAAGAGAACGTCGCGGCGGCCGATCTGCCCGCACTTTCCGAGGAGACCATGACGCGAGTACGGGCGATCTATGACCGGTTGGTCCGACCGCAGGTGCATCATTATTGGTAAGCCATCGCCAGCTACACTTTATGCTCGCTGTGCCGTCCATCGCCTTGCACCCTCATAGACGTGGGGTAGTTGTTCATCCTGGAGCTCGCCGCTGAGGGATTCAGGCAGGAACCTGGCGGGGGACTTTTTCGTCAATACAGGGTACATAACTCGGTTAAAATACTCTCCATGCCCCCACGCAACACAACTCGCCTCCTTCTTTCCTCTTTCTTTTTTCTTCTTATTTCCTGTGCCCCACAATCTCCCACGGCCGCGGTCTTTACTGCCACCCCTCCTCCGCCTGCAACGGAAGTTCCTCCCACCAACGAGTCGATTCCGCCTCCCACCATGACCGCCGTTCCCACTCTACCGCCCGCGCTATCCCGCCCTTTGTATAGGCTCGACCTGCAGTTGAACTATACCGCCAGAGCCGCGACGGTGGATGAGACGATCGTCTATCCCAACTGGACGGGCGAAACCCTCACAAGCCTCGTGCTCGCCGTCGAGCCGAACCTGTGGAGCGGCGGGTTCAGCCTCAAGTCCATCGCGGTCGACAACGTACCTGTTACCAATTACACCCTCGAAAACTTCAACCAGCGCCTGGAGGTCCAATTACCTCAACCCCTCGTACCGAGCGGAACGGCCACGATCGCCATCACATATGGTCTCCTCCTGCCGCAGATGCAAGCCTACCAGGATGCCTCCAATGACATCCGACCGCAGATCTACGGCTACTCGGAAAAGCAGGTCAACTTCGTGGACTGGTATCCCTTTGTCGTCCCGTACAGCCCCGGGCAAGGCTGGATTTTGCACAATCCCTGGTACTATGGCGAGCACCTCGTCTATGACCTGGCGGATTTCGATGTGACGGTCACATTCACGGACGGCGCCAACCCCAAGGTCGCGGCATCGGGGGCGGAAGTGGAATCGGACACCGATGCGACTCCTGCTGGCGCGGTCAGCCGCCGTTTTACCCTCGAGCAGGGGCGGACGTTTGCCTTCTCGATGAGCGATCATTTCAAAGTCGCCCAGCAAACAGTTGGCGATGTCACCGTCTACAGTTATTACTTCGGCTTGTACGACGCGCCCGGCGAAGCCATGCTGCGGACCACCGTCGAAGCATTGCAGACCTATAGCGAGCGTTTCGGTCCTTATCGTCACAAGACGCTCAGCGCCGTGCAGGGCGATTTCAACGATGGCATGGAGTTTTCCGGACTATACTTCATTAGCCGCGATTATTTCAACCTGTACGATGGCACACCCAGGAATTATCTCGTGATCATTGCCGCGCATGAGACCGCCCACCAGTGGTGGTTCGATGCCGTGGCAAACGACCAGGCGCTCGAGCCCTGGCTCGACGAGGCGCTCGCCACCTACAGTGAGGTCATCTACTACGAGACCATCCACCCCGACGTCGTAGACTGGTGGTGGGGCTACCGCTATTTCGAGTTCCAGAAGGCGGGCTATGTGGACACACAGATCTATGATGGTGGCGGACAGCGACCGTACTGGGACAAGGTCTATCTGACCGGCGCGCGCTTCTTCCGGGATCTGCGCCAGCGCGTGGGCGATGATATCTTCTTCAAGTTCCTGAAGGATTATTACAACCAGTCGGTCGGAAAGCGTGTGACCAGCGCCGATTTCTTCCGTATCTTCCGTGAAAACACCGCGGCAGATATCACGGATCTGCTCATTACCTACTTTAAGAATACGTATTAGCCGATGAAGACGCCATTCCGCCACAAGCAAACGGGGCGTGCCACGCGCTACCTGTTCCACCTTGCGCTTCTGCTGTTGATCCCTGCCTGTTCCTTTCCGGGGTTTGTTGCACCGTCTTCGCCGTTTATGCTGGTGAGCCCGAATCCGCAGGCATTGCCCACCCCCACGCCCTTCCAGCCGGCTGGCGACTCCGTGGCGCCCGTGGACCCGGCGACTCCTCTCCCGACCTTCACGCCCCTGCCTCCCACCGATACACCGCTCCCCACACTCGAGTTCACCGCCACGCCGCTTGCCCCGCCAGCATCCCCTTCGGCGACGGCGCGGACCCAATACACGCTCTTTGCGCTGCTGGATTATTCCAGCCACCAGCTCGCCGTGGACGAGACGGTCCGCTACACCAACCAGACCGGGGGTATGCTCAATGAGCTGGTGATGGCTGCGATCCCGAATCTACGGGACGGCTTCAGCCTCGAGAACATCATGCGGGATGGGGTTCCGCTCCCGTACGATCTCAGCGGACAACGGCTGACCGTTTCCCTGGCGCAGGGACTCGCCCCTGGCTCGCAAGTTACGCTCAGCATGCGCTTTCGCATCTCCCTCCCGGCAAAGATCAAAGAGCATCCCTACGGCTATGACGTGGACCAGGTCAACCTCACCGACTGGTATCCATTCGTTGTCCCATACAAGGATGGCTGGATCCTGCATGACCCCGGCGGCATGGGGGAATACCTGGTCTATGATGCTGCGGACTTCGAGGTCAATATTCGCACGACGCAGCCGGATGTGGTTATCGCCACGAGCGGGCTCGCCGATCCGCAGCCGAACGGCGAATGGACACGTTACCGCCTTTCTGGCGCGCGGACCTTCGCCGTCTCCGCCAGCGACCAGTTCCTGGTCTACGATGCCACCGCGGGCGAGGCCGCTGCGCGGATCTATGCCTATTATTATCCCGGCTACGAGACCGAGGGCGCCGCGATCCTGAATGCAGCGGTCCGCGCTGTGGGCATCTTCGAAGCAAAGTTTGGACCCTATCCGTACGGCAGCCTGAGCATCGTCCAGGCGGACCTGAACGACGGGCAGGAATACGATGGGCTTGTGTACCTGGCGACGACGTTCTATAACCAGTATGATGGCTCTGCGCGCAGCAATCTGGTCGCGATCGGCGTGCATGAGATCGCGCACCAGTGGTGGTTTGGACTGGTGGGCAATGACCAGGCCATGGAGCCCTGGCTGGATGAAGCCATGTGTGTTTACAGCGAAGCGATCTTCTACAAATACATCTATCCCAATTCGCTGGACTGGTGGTGGAACTTCCGTGTCAACTGGTTTGGTCCTTCGGGGTATGTGGATACCAATATCTATGAGCCTGCAAGCTTCCGGGCTTACGTTAATGCCTCCTACCTCAACGGCGCGAACTTC
>DAITPI010000079.1:0-12721 GCA_036833655.1 Anaerolineales bacterium
GCGCCGCGTTGCTGGCGGGGATCAGATGAATGCGCGGGTCCAGGATCACATAGGCGAGGTCCAGCACGATCGCCAGGATGCCAAGCAAGTAAGAAAAGGTCACAACGATCTGCACGACGATCATCAGATCGCCAATCCTCATGTGCTCACTCCAGAAGTCGGGTAGTACTTCGAGGTACAGCAGACCGATGCCGGGCCACTGGAAGATCTTCTCGAGCGCCACCGTCAGTTGCCAGAACCCGATCAGGCTGGTGGCAAAACTCGTGATCACGAAGGGGAGGGCGGGACGCAAAATGTATTGTCGTTCGAGCAGGCGCGTCTCCAGTCCCTTTGCCCGCGCCAGATCTACGTAATCTTCCTCGGAGTAGATGATGAAGAATGTACGCCAGGTGTAGACCAGCTGGAAGAGCAGGCTCAATACCAGCGCCGATACCGGGAGGATCATATGCCTGAGCAACGTCAGGATGTAAGGGATCGGCTCGGCCGGCTTGTGGAAATCGAACATGCCTGCCACCGGCAGCCAGCGCAGTTGCACGGCGAAGAGGGCGACCAGCAGCATGGCAAACACCCAGCTCGGCACAGACGAGATGGGCGAAAGCACAGCCAGGACCCGGTCCATCCAGCCGCCATAATGGCGGGCGAGATATAACGAGAACGGCATACCGATCAGGAAGACCAGCAGATAGGCAGTTCCCACCAGGAGCAATGTGTTTGGAAGATGCTGCAGCACAACGTTGGAGGTCACCCGGCCGCGATTGCCTGGCAGGGGAGAGTATCCGTTGCTCAATTCCCCCCAATTGAACGTCAGCGCTTTATAGGTCCACAGCAGATAACGGGGCAGGTAAGGAAGATCCAGCCCGGCCTCCGCCCGTAGCTTCTGTGAAAGAGCTTGCACTTCCGCTTCCACAGGAAAGCCCAGGGCATCCCGGTGGATAAGCCCGTTATTGACATTGTACTGGATCACATAACTGATCTGCTGCTCCAGCCGCAGCTGGAACTGGGAAACTTTCGGTCCCCGGCCCACCGCGACAGGGACATCCGCGATGAGCATGGTGATGAAGACCCCCAGAAAGATGGTCACCAGGATGGTCAGCGCCTTGCTCGCCAGGTAACGCGTCGCGCTCACAAGCGTGCGCAGTCGCGTCGGAGCGCGCGGAACCGTCCGCCTGCTCGTTGTCGCCTCCTGGAGGGTTTGCATTCGGTAAGTATACAGTCCCCGGGGGGTTGTGAGACCCGTCCAGGGAGTGGAAATGATAGTTCCAGATTACCGGTTTTCGGGGGTACCCGCTGTTCCCAGCCAACAGGGCTGCTTTTCCTTACCAGTCATTGTTCGGCTCGTAACCGAGCCTCACCAGCAGATCGCCCGCCACATCCTTGAACAGCGCCTTATGCTCGTCTGTGAAATGCTCGCGCCAGCCGCCCGTCTTCCCCGAGCGGAACGTGTGGCTTTTTTTCGGCTGGATGGCATCCGCCAAAACTGCCAGGCCACGGTCGCGCGGGGTGGGCATCCGGTAGCCCAGGCTCTCCACCTCATCCAACATGGCATCCAGCGTGGCGTCCCGGTGATCGATCAGATCCTCGAAGCGGATGCACATGACATTCTCCTGTTGCAGCCACTCGAACACCCCCGCATAGCGCTGGCTGACGTTGACCATATACAGCCCCTCGCGGTCGATACCGGTGATGGCAACTTTGAGACGCTCGCCAAAATCAGGCAGGGACTTGTAAAAGGTGTGCATCCCGTGCTCTTCATGCATATCGGTTGCAAAGAAGACCTGCGAGACGAGCATGTCACGCGGGTCGCGGTACATGAAGTAGTTCACACGGCGCGGTTGGCACAGGAACGCGACGTTCTCCGGCGTAGCCTCCACATAGCCCCAGCCAATCACGCCCGGCGGGATCTGTCTGAGCTCATTGCAGACTTCCTCATTGGTCTTCCGGCGGCCCTCTCGTTCGATCGTGCGGACCGGGTCCGCCTCCACGTACTTGTATGGCATGATCGTCGTGAAGCCGTTCAGGATCTGCAGCAGGAGGTGGGATCCGCTCTTGGGCTTGGAGTTGCCAAAGACCGGCGGCGCCTCGTCGAAGGAGAGCCGCTTCCAACGCCTCATTGCCTGCAGGGTTTTCCCGGCAGGTCGCACGAGGCGGCGGAGGGTCCTGAACATGCTCATAAACCCAATTACGAATCACCAATGATGTTATGGCGATTCGTCAGGAATAGATTAATCTTCACCATTCACACGGCGCAGCTTCTTCATCGAGGATTTCTCGCTCTCGTAGACCTTTTTCACGCCATCGCCCAAAGCTGACTCCGAGACGCGGATGTACTTGACCAGGCGCTCGAATCCACCGGGTTCCACCGAGGCTGCCTGGTCGCTGCCCCACATCGCCCGGTCGAGTGTCAGGTGTCGCTCGACCATGCAGGCGCCCAGCGCCACCGCGACGGCGGAAGGGACCAGCCCCACCTCGTGGCCCGAATAACCAATCGGTGTGTTCGGGAACTCACGGCGCAGGGTCCCGACCATCTTGAGGTTCAGCTCCTCCGGCTCGCAGGGATACGTGCTGGTGCAGTGCATCAACACCAGGTTCTCTTCCCCGGCGACCTGCACGCCCTGGTGGATCTGCTCCATGGTAGACATGCCCGTCGAAAGGATGAGCGGCTTGCCCGTGGAGCGCGCCTTGCGAATCAGGTTGTAGTCGGTGAGCGAGGCGGAGGGGATCTTGTAGGCGGGCGTATCGAATTTCTCCATGAAATCCACGGAGGGCTCATCCCACACGGATGCCAGCCAGGCAATTCCCTTTGCCTTGCAGTACCGCTCGATCTCGCAGTATTGATCTTCGTCGAATTCCACCTTGTAACGGTATTCCAGGTAGGTGATATAGCCCCAGGGCGTTTCCCGCATCTGGGCCTGCTGGTCGGGAGGCGTGGCGATATCGGGCGTGCGCTTCTGGAATTTGACCGCGTCCACGCCAGCATGGACCGCGGCGTCGATCATCTGCTTGGCAATGCCCAGGTCTCCGTTATGGTTGATGCCGATCTCCGCAATGACATATGCCGGGTATCCATCGCCCACCAGCCGGTTCCCAATTCTTATCTCACGAGTCATGATGTCTCCTTTGTAGCATGTCACGTTGACAACCTCCCGTACGGGAAAACGCGACCTACCGGTTCTTCAAGATCAGATCGCACAGCTCGCGTAACGCGCCATGCCCCCCTGCCTTGCTCAGCACAAAATCGGCGGCGTTGCGCACCTCAGGGTAAGCGTCGGCGACCGCCACCGACCAGCCCGCGATCTCGAAACAAGGCAGATCGTTGAGGTCGTTGCCGAGGTAGATCACATTCTCCGCCGGGACATTTTTCTGCTCGAGGACCTGGCGCATCGCCAGCCCCTTTTCGTAGAGCCCCACGCCGTGGACCGCCTCCACGCCCATCTTGCGAGCGCGCGCCGCCACGACGCGGTTCGGCTCCGAGGATACGATCATCACCTCGATCCCGCGCTCGCGCAGCTCGCGGATGCGGATGCTGTCACTGCGATAGGCGGCGACCATCTCGACCCCCTCCTGGTCCACCCAGACGCGGTTATCGGTGATCACGCCGTCGAAGTCACAGATTACCAGTTCGATCTTCTCGGGCATCGGGCGTTTGCGGCGGGAAGCGGCGCCGGGCGTGACCATCTCCAGCCCGCTGGAGACCAGCGCTTCATACTTTGCCCAGTCTGACAGGCTATCGATATCCACCGTGTAGCGCGAGTCGATCACCAGCGGATAGATCGCATCGCCGGTGAGAGAAGCCTTCTCCCGAATCGTCGAGACCCGGATCGCATCGATATGCCCGGTCTGCCAGTAGACTGGCGGCAGGATCTGGCGCGGCGCATTGTATGGCTCGGCAATGCCTTCCACCTGTAAGAGCGGCTGTATGGGCTGATCTGCCCCGGCAAAGCGCCACATCTTGTACGGGTTCTGGCCCGCGGGGACAACGCCGCGCACGCAGTCGGCATCCGGGTGGGCGAGCAGGATTCGGACCGCACTGTCCACGCAGTCTCGCGGGCGGACCGGCGAGGTCGGCCGCAGCTGAACGACGACCTCGGGCTGGTAACCCTCCTGCTGCTCGAGCCACTGGAGGGCGTGCTCGAAGACGGGCAGGTCGGTCGTGTTATCCTGCGCGAATTCAGCGGGACGCAGGAAGGGAGTCTCGGCGCCGTATTCACGGGCGACCGCCGCGATCTCTTCATCGTCCGTCGAGACAATCGTGCGCGTCACAAATTCTGCCTGCCGCGCCGCGGCAATGCTCCAGGCAATCAGCGGATAGCCGGCGAAGCTACGGATGTTCTTGCGCGGGATGCCTTTCGAGCCGCCTCGGGCGGGGATGAGAGCGAGGATTTCTGTCATTCGTAATTCGATATTCGATGATCGAGTTTCGAATATCGCCTTTTCACCACGCCGTCCAGCCTCCATCGACAACGACATTATTGCCTGTCATATAGGAGGAGGCGTCCGAGGCGAGGAACAGCAAGGCCCCGTTCATCTCATCCTTCTTCGCCATGCGCCCCAGGATGGTCTTGGCAGAATAATTGGTCACAAAGTACTCTTCGTGGTTGTTGAACACGCCTCCAGGCGTTAGCGCGTTGACGCGGATCTCGGTCCCAGCATAGTAGGCGGCAAGGTATTTGGTAAAGCCCAATACGCCCGCCTTGGTCACGGTGTAGTAGACCGGCTTGAACGCCACACGCTTGCCTTCTTTAACGTAGATACGCTGGTCGGGTCCATTCAATCCATACGTCGAGCAGATGTTGATGATGCTCCCCTTTTTACCCTGTTCGAGCATTGGCCTGACGCATGCCTGCGTCATCAAGAACATGCCGGTCAGGTTGACGTTGAGGGCAGAATTCCATAGATCGAGAGGGTAGTCCTCGAAGGCGCCGGGGGTGATGCCCTTGCTGACCGCATCGGGGTCGAACTTCGGATCGAGCGCCGCGCTGTTGACAAGCACGTCCAGCCGACCGAAGGTTGACAGCACCTTTTCGACGGCCGCTCGCACCGACTCCGGCTGGGTGATGTCGGTAGGAAGCGCCAGGGCGTTGTAGCCGTCTTTCGTCAGCGTATCCGTCACGGCTTGGGAAGCGGGTCCGTTCAAATCCACCACGGCGACCGCCGCGCCCGCCTCCGCCAGAGTCCGGCAAAACTCGGCGCCGAGCAGCCCCACGCCCCCGGTGACAACTGCCACACGGCCAGTCAGATCAAATTTTTCCTGGATGGTCATGTTCGCCTCTATGGTTCCGAAGTGTAAATGGAATCGCCCGCCGATTTATGCGCGAGATATAAGCCCGCCGTGAGGGCCGGCACGTCGCCTGCCACGTTATCGCCATCATCGAACAGGGCGAGCACCGCCCTGCCGCTGTGGATGTCTGCCTGCATAGCGGTCAATCCTTCCTCGAAATTCGCGCGCACCAATGCCGTAGCGGAGTCGAACCGGTCTGGCAGCACGTAACCACCGCGACCCGTGTAGAGATAGACCGCCCCCGGCTCGTTGGTGTAGATCATGACATCCCCAGGTAACTCGCGCAGGAATGCCATCGCCTTCGAGTCGTACCATTGGAAGGAGGCATAGCCGAGGCCACTCTGCGACCAGTTGCTCACTGTGACGGCTTGCTTGTAGACCGAAACCGCCAGGAACACGATCGTGAGCCCGACCACCACGTCGCGGCGCCTGTGTCGAGCCCAGATGCCGGACGAAACCAGCAGCACGAGCAGAGAAACCAGCACCGGCGCCAGGATACGCAGCTTGAATTTTGTCGCCGCATCGAACATCAGCATGGAGGCAATGATGGAAGCAAGATAAGCGAAGATATAGAGACCAGTGGTGAACGAGATGACTTCTTTTGCTTCCTTTCCGCCCTCAGGCTGCTGTGGCTTCGATAGATACTTCCAGGCTGTGACAATGACCCAGACCAGCACGGCAACCAGTACCAGCGCGATCATGGTTTCGATCATACCTGTCTGCTTGAAGATCTCCCGCCGCCAGGACTCGACCGGGAGGAAGAATTCGGAGAAGACGCGTAGCCCCGGATCGATGTTTTCGGCGGTGAGCGGATGCCATGCAAAGGCACGGTTGGTGGCATTGCCTGCCACCAGTCGATTACGCAGGGACCAGCCCAGCGCCCAGGGTAGCACGCTGGCAAGGAAGATCCCCACACCGCTGAGCCTCTTTTTCCAGTCCCGGTGCAGGATCAGGAGCGCAACGACAAAGGTCGCCACCAGTCCCAGGCCGGCGTAGCGTGTCAGGTACGCCATGCCGGCGAACACGCCGCAGGCGACCAGCCACCACCAGTGATGCTCGCGCTCGAAGTACAGGTCGAACATCCAGAACGAAAGCAGGGAAAGGAAGATGAACAGCGGCTCGCTCATGGTCACTGCATGGATCTGGAACATCTCGCTGCTGGTCGCGAAGAGCGCTGCAAGGATAAGTCCCGCAAGGAGCGAGGGAGTCATCCGCCAGCCAAGGATGCCCAGCAAGGCTGCGTTGGCGCCAAACAAAAAGGCATTGACCCAGCGCGCCCCGCGCAACGGGTCAATGCCAAACATGCCGAAGAATGCCAGCACAGACGAGAACGCCGGCGGGAAGTGCGTCACCGGCTGGTTGGACGCCAGCCAGGCTTCCCGGTAGCCGTTGCCCGCCACCATGCTGCGCGCACCCGCGATATAGGCAATGGAATCATCGGACAGTCCCAGTCCATTGGGAGAGGTCTGGATGATCAGAATCATGCTCAGAAGGGCGATCAAGCCGAGAGCGAATAGGGAAGCGAGGCGCGGTGGAATGCGGATCATACAGGAACTCTCGCCCTCACGCGAGGCGCGTGAGGGCGAGGAGGAAAGCTGGTCTAGTAGTGGTTGTTGAGGTAGCCCTGTTCTTCGAGGTATTTCACGATGATGCGGGCGTTCTCTTCAGGAGTGGCTTCATGCCCCTTCAGCGTGATCTCCGGGTCGATCGGCGGCTCATACGGATCGTCCACACCGGTAAAGCCCATCGGCTTACCTGCCGCCATGGCATCGCGTGCCTTTGCGTACAGCCCTTTGACGTCGCGCTGCTCGCAGACCTCGATGGGCGTATCCATGTAGACAGTGATGAAATTGTCGCCGACCATTTTGCGCGCCTCATTACGTGTGGCGCGGTAGGGACTGATGGCGGCACAGATCACAGCGCCGGCGGCGCGCACGATCTCGCTGGCAACAAAGCCGATGCGCAGGATATTCGTATCGCGGTCCTCCTTGCTGAAACCCAGGCCCTTGGAGAGGTGGGTGCGCACTACATCGCCATCGAGCACAGCGATCTCGCGACCGCGCTCCAGGAGCAGCGAGGTGAGCACCTGCGTGGTAGCGCTCTTGCCGGCGCCGCTCAAACCGGTGAACCAGATGCAGAAGCCCTGTTTGTGCCGCGGCGGGTACATTTCCCGCAGGATCTCAGCCGTCTCGGGCCGGGTAAACCACTCGGGCAACAGGTTGCCTTTGGCAAGATAGTCATCGCGGACCTGCGTGCCGGAGATATTGAGCGTGCGCGCGCCCTGGGGAACATCCTTGCCTTCCACATAGCGCTCTTCGTCCGGCAGATACACCAGCTCTTCGAAGGGGATCATTTTGACACACAGCTCATCTTCGTACTTCTTCATGTTTTCCTGGGCGTCATACGGACCGTAGAACGGCTTGCCCGTGGAATCCTTGCCTGGACCGGCATGGTCACGCCCAACAACAAAATGATTCGCTCCATGATTGCGACGGATAATGGCATGCAGTAAAACTTCCTTGGGACCCGCCATGCGCATGGCAAGCGGGAGAAGACTGAGCATGGTGCTGTCCTTGTCGTAATAGTTGTCGACCAGAGCCTTGTAAATGCGAACGCGGGTGTAATGATCCACATCGCCAGGCTTGGTCATGCCCACCACCGGATGAATGAGCAACGAGCCCTGCACTTCTGCCGCAGCGCGCTTCGTGAGCTCCTCATGAATGCGGTGGAGCGGGTTGCGGGTCTGGAACGCGACCACGTTCTCATGCCCCATGCTCTCGAGCAGCTGGCGGACCTGCACCGGTGTGCGACGCAGCTCGACAAAGTCATAGTACTTGGGCAGGTTCACAACCTTGATCGGACCCGAGATGCAGACCTTGCCCCAACGCTCCATTTCCGAGACCATCGGATGGCGCGAATCGGTCGAGCCATAGGCGAGCGCCGCTTCGGTAGACGGATCCCAGTGATAGACCTCGTCGATGGTCATGATGGCGATCACATCGTTGTTCGTGTTACGAAGGACGATATCATCACCGACCGTCGGCAATTCCTTTGGATCAGCGGTCAGCGTAATCGGCAGCGGCCAGAGCGTGCCGTCGGCGAGGCGCATCTCATGTAACACTCGCTCATAATCTGCTTTGCCCATAAATGTCGTCAAAGGGGAAAAACCACCGGTGGCGAGCAGCTCGAGGTCACAAAGATTGCGCATCGTGATCTTGATCGAGGATAGCTTCGGCGCGTGGGCTAGCAACGCCTCACGCTCCTGTGGATCCACAACCAGGTTCACCAACTTTCCCCCATATGGTTCAATAAGTTTTGCTTTCATAATCATTCCTCCATATAATTTGCGACCTTGGAAGTCTTCTTCGAAGTAACCGGGCAATGAAAGGGCCAGGAGACCTCTAAAGTCTGATTTTAGGCAACGTGGAATTATATCCTAAAATTCAGCGAGTGAATTTTGAAACCATTTCAAAAACAGTTCAATCGCTTATCGGCTTTAGGTCATTTCGAATGAACAGCCGGAAATATTCGGCGGAGAGGATCAGAGTGTAGTTTTGCTCGATATAGTGTTCGAGAGCCGGGATATCAAACCGCGCCATCAATACCTGTTCCGGACGATAATCCCGCATTGCCGTCAGGATATCTTCTTCGGTCAGGCTACCGGTCGCCAGGCGCTTGCTCGAGAACGTCGCCAGGATGGGAGGCACCGGTCGCTGGACACGGAAGGCATACATCGGCATATCGGTCAGGATCCAGTTCGTCTGGTCTGCGTACTCCTGCATTGTACGGATCACCTTCAGTTTCCCGCCGGTTGCGCGCAGGGAAAAGCCACTCAAACGCGGGCTGTTCATCAGCTCCCGGTCGAGCTCGGGCGCGTACTGGGTAGATGCCCAGATGAAAGCGACCAGGGCAAGGAGTCCCACGAAGGTCGGAAGCCGAGCAATATCAGAAGGAGCCCGGATTCGGACGAGAGCCCCGAGCCCCTCCGCCGCCGCGGCAGCACCGAGCATCGCGGCGGGGACCGTGACCAGCAATTGATGATGATAGAAGACGGGCGAATAGAAACTGAACAGCGTATACGCCAGGAGTCCCCATGCCAGCGGATACAGCGAAAGCCAGTTGCGCTTATAGACGGCGAGTAGCGTACCGAGGAAGCCAAGGATAAGGATCGGCACAGCATCTCGCAGCCGGTTGTTGATCGTGTACGCGCCGCCCTGCAGCCAGTCCGTGGTCGGCGCTGCCACGTGCGGATAGATGATCGACCAGATGTTCTGCGGACCCACGAGGGCCAGTCCAAGCACCAGGCCGAGTCCCCCAAAGCACAGGCTCCACAGCATGGCAGGCTGCAGGACTCTCCAGGAAAGCCGCTCTCCCCGTCTTTGCATATAAGCTGGCATGGTGATCCCGACCAACAAGATCGGCGCCAGAAAGCCTGTGAACAGCTTGATCAGCACCGAGAGCGCCAGCGCAAACCCGGAGAGCGCCAGCCAGAGATTCCTGTGCTGTTTGTGCCAGAAAACGACAAAGACCATCGAAACGGCTGCCAGGGCGACAGAGGGCACGCCGATCATGACCGATGTGCTCAGCCGCAGATACTGCGGCAGCATGATCGCCAGCGGCAGGAACAGGATGGCAGCCAGATGTCCCCAGGTGATTTCCAGGAACTGGGCACCCGACCAGACCACCAGTGCGGCGAACAACAACACCAGGAAACGCGCGGGATTGACCTCGAAGCCAGTGAGCCGGAAGAGCAGCGCCAGCATCTGCGTGAATAGCGGTGGCTGGTCGCTGGAGACCTCGCTATACAAAGGGTGCCCGAGCGTGACCAGCATCGAACGCATCAAATTCAGGCCCTCATCGGAATCGAACTGCAGTTTTTCCCGGAACGGGTAGTAGGCAAAGGTGAACGCCAGAAAGATCAAGGCAAGGAGAATGGGCAGGAGGAACCTGCCCACGGTGAGCTGCCGGGTTTGATTCGTCGATCGGTTTTTCATTCTGAGAAACATCCAGGGAGATCACGCCCCGGGGTACAAAAGTTCATTATATCAGCAAGAATCCATCCCCTTTTGCGCATAAATAAGCCCAGGCAGGCGGCAAAAGCAGCCGGAAGTCCCGCGGGGTACGCCATGTTACAATCCACTGCTGGAGATTTTGAATGACGCAAGCAATACAGAAATGGCTCAAGAACGAGACGGTGATCGCGGTCTTGTTGGTGCTGCTGACAACGGTAGTGACGTACGGGGTAAGCATTCCCAGGCTTGGCTACTACTACGACGACTGGTACCTGCTCTGGTCCGGACACGTCCGGGGCGCCAGCAGTATCATTTCCCTGTTTTCGACAGACCGCCCCTTTATGGGCGTCGTTTACTCCTTCGTCTACCGTCTCCTCGGGGATACGGTCATCAACTGGCACATCTATGCATTGCTTTGGCGCTTCATTGGCGGGCTGGCATTCTTCTGGATCCTACGCCTGCTCTGGCCCGATCATAAGTACATCACGACCCTGATGGCTGTGCTGTTCGTGATCTATCCGGGGTTCCTGTCACAGCCCAACGCAAACACAAAGCAGAACCATCTGTACGGTTTCGGGACCGCTCTGCTTTCCATCGCCCTGATGCTGCAGGCACTGACGACACGAGACCGGGGCTGGAAAGTCATATACAGCATCCTGGCCCTGCTCCTGACCGCGAATTACCTCTTCATCTACGAATACATGATCGGCTTCGAGGGCACGCGCCTGATCCTCCTTGGCTACGCGTTATATCAACAAGGATACAGGCAGATCAGCTCACTCATCCGAGAGGTGTTGAAAAGAATTTGGCCCTACTGGCTGGTAACCGCGGGCTTCCTGTACTGGCGCATTTTTGTCTTCGAGAGCTCCAGGAATGCTACCGATGTCTCGGGACTAGCCGGAAGCTACTTCAGCAACCCTCGCTATATGGTCCTGCGGCTGATCGCAGAGACAGTCAAGGATTTCCTGGATACCTCTGTCTTTGCCTGGTTCGTGGAGCCCTACCAGTTGTTTTCCACCGCGCAGTATGCCAATCTCGCATTTGCGTTTGCCATTGCTGCGATTGTGGCGGGGCTGGTCGTGCTCTATACGTTCCTCTTCAAGCGCAGATGGGGCATGCAGGATGGCGAGAATCCCCGGTTGGTCCGCGATTTTCTCTGGATCGGAGCTGCGGTCATCGTCTGCGCGATCCTGCCGGTCATCCTCTCCGGGCGGCAGGTGGAGCTGTACGACGCGTACAAAAGTTATGGCCTCCACCCGATCGGCGGCGTGGTAGTGTTCCTGGCTGGCATTCTGTTGATGTTCCAGCCGAATTTTCGCAGTTTGATCCCCATCGCGCTGGTAGGCATTTCGGTCGCCACGCAGGTGCTCAATGCCGATACCTGGAAACCGTTCTGGGAGTATCAGCGCCAGATGTGGTGGCAGCTCACCTGGCGTGCACCGGATATCCAAAACGACACCCTGGTGATGACCTACAGCACCGATGGCTACAACCCCGAGCAGGACTACGAGATCTGGGGGCCGATCAATTTGATCTATCGCCCGGGCTTCGCAGAAACCCCCTCCATTCAGGCAGAAGTGCTGAACGACACGACCGTCTTCAACATCTTGAAGAAGGAAGTCATCAACAACTACGTGCGTGATATCAGGCTGCACCGGGACTACAACAATGTGCTCTTGCTGAGCATGTCCCCCCTGTCGTCCTGCCTGCACGTGATCGACGGACGCCTGCCGGTCTACTCGGAGACAGAATCGTCTTTGATCCGCCAGGCGGGGGAATATTCGCGCCTCGACCGGATCGTCCCTACCGGCACCGCGCCGGTTCCTCCCGCCGCGATCTTCGGCGCGGAGCCCCCGCATGGCTGGTGCTACTACTACCAGAAAGCCTCCCTCGCCCGGCAGGTGGGCGATTGGGAGGAGATCAGCCGGATCTACGAGCAGACCACGGAGCTACATCTGGAGACCAACGACAAATCTGAGATGATCCCCTTCTTCGAAGCGTTCATCAACCTGGGTCGCTACGACGAAGCCAGAACCTTGTATAACAAACAGATCAAGGGCAATCCCGGCGTACGCTTTGCTCTGTGCACATTCCTCGAGAGCAGAGACCCGGGATACCCACCGGAATTTCGCTACGACTACCAGACGATCTACGAGCTGCTATGCAACTCGTGAACAGCTCAGTCCCTCAGCCTGACCACACACCCCGTTTTTTGAGACTCATACGCCGCCAGCGCAAGCCGTAAAGCCTGTACCCCGTCCTGGAGCGTGCAGACCGGTTGCGCCTCCCTGCGGACGACCTCGATGAAGTGGCGCGTCTGCGCCAGGAAGAGGTGATTGCGCTCGAAGTCATCCGGCGGGAAAAACGTTTCCGGAGTAGCCGCATGCGGATGGTCGGAGTAGGCGCCAAACGTATCCGGCATCTTATAAAG
>DAITPI010000080.1:0-7499 GCA_036833655.1 Anaerolineales bacterium
GAAACAGGATGTCATTCTCCCGAAGTACGCCGTGACCGTGTGAGCGACCATCGGGGGCGACACCTGCCCGGGCCGGCGGTGCCAGGGCGAATCCCACTGCTGTTGAGCCTTTCGGCTCAACAGCAGTGGAGACCCTTCACTCACCTGCACTTGCGTGCGGTGCAAGTGGCGTTCAGGGTGACAGTGACTCCTCGGTCCTCAAGATCAAACACTCCCCAGAGTTTACTAGCATACCGTAAATCAGCCAATAGGGTAAACTTGATTTGTGCAACGGAGGCATAGATGAAGGCAAAGCGGATTGTCATCGATGGAACGACATACCAGAGCGTGGAGGAAATGCCAGAGGAGACTCGGAGAAAGTACGAACAGGCGATCCAGGCGTTGGCCGATGCAAACAAGAATGGCATTCCGGACACTTTTGAGACTCTGAACATCTTCGCTGACAGGGATGAAAATGGCGCGCCGGACATCGTTGAAGATCTGGTTGCTGCGCACACGACCGTAAGCCAGGTCAAGATCGTCGTGGACGGCGAGGAATTCGACGGGATCGAGAACCTGCCTCCGGAAACGCGTGCACGTTTCGACGAGGCAATGAGCCAGCTGGATGCCAACCGCAACGGCATCCCGGACTTCATGGAGGGATTGAGCAAGCCAGCCAATCCGGTTCCCACGATCTCGACAAGCTCCAGGGTGGAAGCCCCGCGTAGCTCCAGTGCCTTAGCGTCCAACCCAACCATTGCGCCCGACACTTCTACTGGCTGGAGGCTTGTGCTTACTGGTCTACTCATCCTGGTTTTATGTGCGGCGGGCGCGGCGGGGGTTTGGTATCTCTTCTTGCGCTGATTTGAACTGTTCACCTGTCACGCTGAATGCGCGACCCACAGCAAACGCGCCTTCATTATTAGCGTTTGATTAGAAGGTTACAACTCACTTGACTTTGATTTTAAATTTCTGTATAGTATTCTCGATATGAGAAGAAATGGCACGGCTGCCCACCGGCACGCGTGCCTTTTGTTTGTTTCCACACATTCCACTTTTTCAAGGAGCACCAATGATCCAGGTCAATGGTCTCACCAAGGACTACGGCGCGCGGCGCGCCATTGACAATCTCACCTTCGATGCCGAGCAGGGAGAGATCGTCGGCTTCCTTGGTCCAAACGGTGCGGGTAAAACCACCACGATGCGAATTCTGACAGGCTACATGCCGCCCACGGATGGGTCTGCCACGGTCGCAGGGTACGATGTCGTTGAGGAGTCACTCGAGGTCCGCAAGCGGGTTGGCTATCTGCCCGAGACGGTGCCGCTCTACAACGATATGACCGCGCTGGACTATCTCAAGTTCATGGCTGACCTGCGCCATATCCCCGACCCGGAGGAACGCGCCTACGAGACCCTGGAAGGCGTGAACCTGACCGATCGAGCCAACAGCTACATCGGAACATTTTCGAAGGGCATGCGCCAGCGCATCGGACTGGCACAGGCGCTGATCCATCGTCCTGAGGTCCTGATCCTCGACGAACCGACTATCGGTCTGGACCCGGCCCAGGTGGTGGAAATCCGGAACGTGATCCGCGAGATCGGAAAGGATCGGACGGTGCTGCTCTCCACCCACATCTTGTCGGAGGCGCAACAGATCTGCGACCGTGTGCTGATCATCAACAAAGGCAAGATCGTGACCGAGGATACGCCGGAGAATTTACAGTCGCGGCTTGTTGGCTCGCAGCGCGTGGTGCTGCGTGTGCGCGGCGATTCGGACGGCCTTGGTACGAAGGTCTCCAAGGTCAAGGGCGTGCGGACAGTCGAGGCGAAACCGGATGGCTCCGTGGAGTTCGAGTTTGCGGCCGGCGAGGATGCGCGCCCACAGGTGGCAAAAGCAGTTGTCCAGGCAGGCTATGAGCTGCTGGAGCTGCGCCCGGTAGGACTCAGCCTCGAGGAAATCTTCCTCGAGCTCACCCGCGACAATGCTGCTGGCGGAAAGGCATCATGAGGCGTCCATGAGAAACATTTGGATCATTGCGAAACGCGAATACAACCATTACTTCATCAGCCCCATCGCCTATGTGGTGGCTTTCATGATCCTATTGACCGTTGGGATCATCTTTGCAATCAACATCTTCTACTTTATCCAGAATGCCTTCCAGTCGTTTGGCCAGGTGCCGGACGTCTCTCCCATTACCGGCGCGTTCGGATTCCTGCTCGTGCTGTCGATCCCCGCGATCACGATGAGATTGCTCGCCGATGAAGCGCGTATGGGCACATTGGAACTGTTGCTCACGGCCCCTGTGCGGGACTTTGAACTGGTCGCGGGCAAGTGGTTGGGTGGCTTGCTCTTCATGCTGACCATCCTGGCAGTCACACTGGTCTACCCGCTGATCCTGAACAGTCTCGTTTCTCCTGGCATTGACCAGCAGGTGGTCATTTCGTCTTACCTGGGTGTCCTCCTGGTGATGGCATCCTTCCTTGCCCTGGGCGTAGGCATCTCGGCGATCTTCACGAACCAGGTGGCAGCCTTCTTTATCACGTTGAGCGTATTTGTTTTCCTGTGGTGGCTGATCGGCTTCCCGGCACAGGTTCTACAAGGCTCGGCGAGCGAGGTCTTCCGTTACCTGGATATGAAGACCCACTTCTATGATGCTCTAAACGTGGGGAGCATCCGGCTGTCTGATCTGGTCTACTTCATCAGCCTGATCGCCCTGGGGCTGTTCATCGGGACAACGGCAGTGGAAACTCGGAGATGGAGTTAATGGACGACAAAAAGCAACCTACGGCGCGCAACCGCTCTGCGTCCATGATCGCCCTGGTATTTGCGCTGCTGGCGTGCATCGCCACGTTCTTCCTTGGCATCATGCGTGGATTACTATCCATGCAGGTGTTCACGGGACTCCAGGCACAGGATCTCAATCGTTATCTGATGGTCGCCGGTGGGCTGATCATCCTGGGACTTGCCGCGTACGCCATTATGGAACCGGACCGCGTGCGCCGCTTCCTGACCGGCCGGCAGGCTCGCTACGGCAGCAATGCTGTCGTCATGACGATCGCGTTCCTGGGTATCCTGATCGTCGGGAATGTGCTCGCCTATCAGAACCCCGTACCGATCGCGGACCTGACCGAGGATAAGTCAAATACGTTATCTCCCGAGCTAAGCAATGCCCTGAAGACATTGCCTGAGAAGGTCACGGCAACCGGATTCTTTGCGCAGAACAGCAGCACCGAGTCCGCCGAGAAATTACTGAGCAACATCAAAGCGAACAGCAACGGCAAGTTCGACTATAACTTTGTGAATCCGGACCGTGATCCACAGGCGGCGTTGAATGCCGGAATCACCGGCAACGGGAAAATCCTGCTCCAGATGGGCGATCACAAGGAGATCGTCGCATTCGCCAGCGAAACAGAGATCCTGAAAGGCTTATTGCGCCTGCTCAACCCTGGCAATAATGTGGTGTATTTCCTCACCGGTCATGGGGAACACGACATTGAGCAGAGCGGCGAAACTGCCATGGCGCGTGCCAAGGGCACACTCGAGAGCAAGAATTACACGGTCAAGACGTTGAACCTGCTCTCCGAGAATCAGATCCCGGAAGACGCCAGCGTGATCGTGGTCGCCGGTCCGATCAAGCCGGTCTCCGGCGATGAAGTCAAGCTCCTCAAGGATTATCTTGCCGGCGGCGGCTCGCTGATCGCAATGGAAGATCCCAGCGCGTTGACGCAATTCGGCGATGCCAAGGATCCGCTGGCAGAGATGCTGGCACAGGATTGGGGCATCTATTTCGATGACGATGTCGTGATCGATTTGAACAGTCCACAACCCACCACGGCTGCGGCTGCCTACTACGACACGGGACATCCCGTCACGATCAATATGAACAACCTGGTCACATTCTTCCCCTTCTCGCGCAGCCTGGAGATGTCCGGCTCGCCGGAAGGAGTCACGCTTACGCCGCTGATCCAGACCAACGAGCGCTCCTGGGGCGAGACCGATTTCCAGAGTCTGTCGGCGGGCGGACAGGTGGGCCTGGATGCCGGGGAGAAGCCCGGTCCGCTCACGCTGGCAATCGCAGGCGAAAACGCCTCGACCAAGGGCCGGGTGGTCGTGTTCGGCACCTCGAATTTCGCGGTGGACCAATCCTTCGACGCGTATGGCAACGGGGATCTGTTTGTCAATTCGGTAGATTGGGCGGCTGAGCAGGAAGACCTGGCGAACATCACGCCGAAGACTCCCACCGAACGGACCTTCAACATTCCCGGGCAGTTCCAGTGGATCATGATCCTGCTGGGTTCGGTTTTCATTATTCCCGGGCTGGTCGTGCTCGCCGGGGTCTCTACGTGGCTGGCTCGCAGGCGGCAGGGATAGGTATGATTCGGAGATCTACGGTTGTCTATATCGTACTCCTGCTCGGATTGATTGGAGCCTATTTTTACCTGAAGAACCGTGCGCAGCCGGCCGACATTGAGCTGACCGCAGAGCCCAGCCTGGAAGCGACACAAGCCTATCTCTTTACGGCGGACGAGGGCACGCCGTCGAGTATTCGCGTAGAGTCGAAGGTGGGGCAAGTGGTGGAGGTCACGCGCAACGCTGAGAACGCCTGGGCGCTGACCGAGCCGATCGAGGCCAGGGCAGACCAGGGGGCGGCGGAGGCAGCAGCCAGTCAGCTCACAGCAATGCGCATTGTGGATACGATCCCGGGGAACGTGGATCCCAAGCTCGTGGGTCTGCAATCGCCTGAGTATGTTCTGACGGTCAAATTCACGGGCGGAGTGGAACGAACGCTGGATGTTGGTGTTATCACCCCAACAGAAAGCGGCTACTACGTACGCGATCCAGATGGCAACGTGCTCATTGTCAGTCAGAGTGCCATCGACGCCCTCCTGGGACTTTTGGAGAATCCGCCCTACGCAGAGACCCCAACCCCGAGCCCGGCTCCGCCGGCCGAGACTCTTGCGCCGCTTCCCACGGAGACAGCTACCCCGTAGCCAGCGTGCCTTTAATCCTGTACTCACATTACGAAATGGTAATGAAAGTGAGTATTGAAATTCGCTCGAAAAAAGTGTATTCTGATATAAACCAAAAAGAATTGGACCTGTGACGAATGGATGTAGACAAAATATTGATGGTGGATGAAGAGGAAGAATTCTCTGCAATTGCCCGACTCGTCGAACTGGGACGCCAGAAAGGATATATCACACTCGATGATATCCTTCATTTTTTCCCGGAAGCCGAGCAGGATGTTGAGCAGCTGGAAGAAGCGTTTTCGGCTCTCCTCAGCGCGGGGATCCCCTTCATGGAGGATGCGGCAACTGCCGAGCCCACGGAAGATGAGCTGGTTGCCGTGGAGGCGACGGAGGCCGAGCCCGAAGTTGACCTTTCCCTGGACGACTATCTGGCAAACATCGACACGGACGATACGATCGGGCTGTACCTCAAGGAGGTCAGCCGGGTCCCCTTGCTGACTGCGGAAGAAGAAGTAAAGCTTGCCCAGCGCATCGAGCGTGGGCGCATGGCGCGCGAGGAGCTCGCCAAAGGCAATGCCAGCCCGCGCCGCCGCGCCGAATTACGAAAGCTGATCGAAGATGGCTGGGCAGCCCGTGAGCACCTCATCACGGCAAACTCCCGCCTGGTGATCTCGGTGGCAAAGAAGTATATGGGTAGAGGCGTGCCGTTCCTGGATCTCATCCAGGAGGGCAACATTGGCCTGATCCGCGCCACCAAGAAATTCGATTACCGCCGTGGACACAAATTCTCCACGTATGCCACCTGGTGGATCCGCCAGGCAGTGACCCGCGCGATCGCCGACCAGGGACGCACGATCCGCGTACCCGTTCACATGGGCGATCAGATCAACAAGCTCCTGCGCGTACAGCACCAGCTAACTCAGCGTCTCGGTCGTGAGCCAAGTGTAGAAGAGCTGGCGGCTGCTCTGGATGTGCCGCCCAAGAAGGTCGAGAACATGATCCAGGTGGCCCGCCGTCCGCTGTCGCTGGAGACCCCGACAGATGATGAGGAAGACTCCGTGCTGGGCGATTTTATCGAAGACGACGAGGCGCCACCGCCGGACGATACGGCAACATACAACCTGCTGCGCGAGCATCTCGGCGAAGTGTTGAACGGCCTGCCCCCACGGGAGGTCCGTATTCTGCAGCTGCGTTACGGCTTGCTCGACGGGCAGGCGTACACGCTCGAAGAAGTCGGACGCAAGATGGGTGTGACGCGCGAGCGCGTCCGCCAGATCGAAGCCCAGGCTTTGAGCCGCTTGCGTCACCCTTCGATCCGGCGTAAGCTGCGGGATTACCTGGGAGAGTAAATCAGACAGGCGACACGAAACGTGTCGCCTGTCTTTTTCATTGGTAAAATCCCTATCAATTCTCCACTGCCGCCCGGATCTTCCATGGAACGTCTCACCGCCACCCTCACCTCACGCTGGAAAACAATCGATGAAACCTGGCGTTTTGCCATCCTTGCATTCTTGCTGGTGAGGCTTTTTTATGCTCTATGGGCATGGTTGGTCTTTACGGCGCAGCCGCTCGCCGTTCAGAACATCGAAATGTCGGGTGAGCCGATCCTGACGATTTTCGATCTGCACAATAGCCAGGCATATGCTTATCTTCGCCAGGTCGAGGGAAAGACACTGGAATTCCGATCTGGCGCGCACGGCACAGTCACAGACCTGCAGACGGGCACTATCTGGGATATCGCCACAGGCAAAGCGATCGAGGGGCGTTTTCCGGGAGTGACCCTTTCTGCTGCCAGGACGTCCCCATCTGAAATTTTTCCATACCGCAATGCCAGACCGTATCCGGTTCCCTGGCTGGCAATCTGGCAGCGCTTCGACGCCAACTGGTATATCTCGGTTGCACAGGATGGCTACGGGGGCGTCGCGGGAGACGATCACTTCCCCCCGCTGTTTCCTGTGCTCATTCGCATCCTGCAGCCCCTGTTTGGGAGCGCTTTCCTCTCCGGGTTAGTTATCTCCCACCTTGCAACGCTATATGCGATCAAGCTCCTTTATGCAGCGTTCCGAGAGTGGGGCACGGAGTCCCTGGCAAGACGAGCAGCTTTATTCTTGCTGATCTATCCAACATCCTTCTTCTTGTTTAGCGTCTATTCAGAGTCGTTCTTCCTGGTGGCGGCACTGCTCGCACTACAGCAGATGCGGAAGGGTTCCTGGGCGTGGGCGGGCTTCTGGGCGTTTTGTGCCATCCTGACACGATTGCAGGGCGCGGCGCTGGTGCTCCCCATGATCTACCTGATGTGGCAGAAGGATCGGTTTCTGCGCAAACCAGCCCACTGGTTCGGGCTGGCATTGCCGGGGCTGGCGGCGCTGTTCTATCTCTTTTTGCGCTCGCAACAGGTGACAGACGGAGCGATCCCGTTTGTAGAGCCGGAATGGCATGCACGTCTTGTTCCGCCCTGGGAAACCTATCTGTATTCCCTACGGACACTCCTTTCAGGCAACTTCACATTTGTGGATCTCCTGAACTGGGCTGTGGTTACCCTTTTCCTG
>DAITPI010000080.1:7599-12648 GCA_036833655.1 Anaerolineales bacterium
TTCTGGGGAATTCTGGCGAGCGGACCTCGGATTCTGAACTTTGACGGGGACCTGCCCCGCCATCTCCTGACCGGCAACCTGATCCTGCAAACCGGACGTGTTTCCACTACAGACATCTTTTCGTTCCGTACGACCGGTTATCCCAGCTTTCCTCACGAATGGCTGGCGCAGATCCTGCTGGCGACGGTTTACAGCTGGCTCGGTCTGGATGGCGTCGTGCTCCTCACCGCCCTGGCTATGATGCTGACGTGGGGAATTGTCTACCGCGCTGCTATGCGACGGTCTGATAGTTTCTTCGTGACGCTGCTCATCACTGCGCTGGGCATCGCCGCCAGCCAGATCCACGTGCTGCCCCGCCCTCACATCTTTACCTATCTGCTGGCTGCACTCTGGATCACATTGCTTGAGCTCATCATGAGAGACAAGCCTCGCTTGTGGTGGACGCTTCCCCTCGTGATGCTGCTGTGGGTCAACTTGCATGGCATGTTTGTGCTGGGTATCGTGATCCTGGGAATCTATATCATTGGAGATTTCCTTGACCAGCCATCGAGTGCCTGGTTTCGGAGCCAGAGGGCAAAATACCTTCTGCTTGCAACCGGGCTATCCGTCGTCGCGACCTTCATCTCACCATCGGGACCAGCGATCTGGGAAGCTGTTGCTTCCCTGGGGAGCAACTCGTACATCACAGCTCGGATTCCCGAGTACCAGTCTGCCAACTTCCACCTTCCGGAAACCTGGCCGTTCCTGATCCTTCTCATCCTTGCACTGGTTGGTCTTGCCCGCTCCACCGTGCGGCTCGCCTGGAGCTACACTCTTTTGGCTGCGGCATTTACCGGACTTGCGCTGTACAGCGCCCGCATGATACCTATCTTTGCCGTGGTCGTGACCCCGGTTGCTGCGATGGCGGTTGCTGACTGGCTCAGGAGTGAACCGATTCTGCGTCGTCTTTGGACGGTGGAGGCGAATGTCGCAAAAATCAACCTGGCATCCAACGGCTTGGTCTGGATTCCTGTCATCGTATTTCTCGCCGCTGGACTTCTCAGCTCGGGAGTGAAAATCGATCCTCTGGGGGAGGGCAATCGGTTCAACCCGCGTTTCTTCCCGGTCGAGGCTGTGTCGTGGCTGGAAGAACATCCACAGACGGGGCACATGTTCAATGAATTTGACTGGGGCGGTTATCTGCTCTTGAGGCTCTGGCCGGAGCAGCAAATCTTCATGGACGGCCACACACATATTTACGGCGAAACCTTGACACGCGAGTATGAGCAGGTTGTGACGCTCAGCCCTGCCTGGCAGGAGATCCTGAAAAAATATGATGTACAGTGGGTAATCATGCGCCGCAACGCCACCCTGGTCCAGGCTCTGGACAAGCTGGCAGACTGGGAAATTGTCTATCAGGACTCGACGGCAGCGATCCTGCATCGGAGATGACTGTCCACGGTTACTCCTTCTTAAAGATAGCCACCTCTTCCGTCTCGTAGACCCCATCAAAACCCTGTGCTTTATGCATGGAATTCAGGAAAAGCGGGAAGGTCCGTGGCAGGTCCATGGGGGTGCAGTTGTTCACACGCAACAGTTTCGAAATATACACATAATCATATTGAGAGCGGTCGGTCGCTGCGTCCAGGCAAGCCACATCCGCGGACGCCAGACATTCCTGGACATCGTACGTTGACCGGACGTAGACGTTGAAGTTCTGCCCCTCCGTCCATTCGCGGCCCTGCACGGTGTAAATGCTCTGTCTGCCGGCGAGAGCAGGGAACCATTCAAGCACGGAGTCGCAGGAGACGGACGTCGTCCCGGTCAATACGAGAAAGCGTGAATCTTCCGGCGTATTCTGGCTGACCCATGCCATCGCTGCCCGATCCTGCGGGTACAACGTGGCGCTGGAGAGCTGGAAACCAAACTGATACGCGGAGAACAGGAGGTACGCCACGAGGTAGATCAGGATATTTCGTTCTACCGAAGAGACCGCTTCTGGCACTTCAGCTTCCTGATTCACGCCGGCTGCACGCTGGATCCCCGCCAGGACAACGTCAATCAAGCCGATCGCAGCGAGCATCGCCAGGGGAATGGAGGCCGGTCCCGGAGCGCTGCGCCCTTCCACAAAGAAGGGAATGGCCATCCACAACGGGAGCAGGAGCTGGCGACGCGCGAGGGAAATGCCAATCCCGAGCAGACCCAGAACCGCAATGACGGTCGCATAAGGTTCTTCCGTGAAGACAAAGAAGAGCAGATGGAACACTGCCAGCGCCTTTTGACCGGTCTGTGCTCCCTTGATCAGCGGACCCATTCCATGTTGACCGATCACAGTCGCCCACCATGGTGCTGTCACCAGCAGGACGATGATCGCCACGATGATGGCGCTGAGCAGAGTGGAGCGCTTGCGTGACAGCATCAGCCATAGGAAGACCGCCGAGACAATGGTGTGCACCGCCGCTTCCGGGTGGCTCAGGACAGCCAGCCCGCCGAACATCCCCGCCAGCAGGATATCGGAACGGCGATTCTCTTCATACAGACGGACGACCGCAGCAAGCGTCAGCAGCATAAAGAACTGACCCGGGCTGCGTGTGAGTCCGCCCCCCATGACAAACCAGGAGAGCGCCCGCGGCATGAGGGCAAAGAACAAAGTGGAAACCGCGGCATAGTACTTGCTCTTCAGCAAGCGGAATGCCAGCAGGTAAAAGGCAGGGATCGCCAGGGATGCAAAAAAGGCCGGCAGCCAGCGCAAAACCTGGACCGTATCCAGACGGAAGAGATCGGCCGCAATCCGTCCGAGATAGAACCCAAGCGGCGGATAAGCAAAGGGGATTTGTAAATGGTTGTAGCTAGTGAACGCCGGCAAGGCGTAGTGACTGGCTTTCAGGTCCGCCACCATGACGGCAAACATCCCTCCGTCGTTGATCGGAAAGCCCGCCAGCAACGTCGGGTTGAAACGCATAAAGGTACCGACGAAGATCGCCAGCAATAAGATCAGGTCTGCCCACTCGCTTCGTTGAATTTTCTTCATGTTCAGGCGCTCCACGACAAGACTGTGCAGAATTCTACCGCTTGTCTCCCCAATGTGGAACATGCGTAATGGAACTTTCCCACTGCGTTTGTGCGCTGAAGTTCCAATCCTGAGTTTAGATAACTATGCAGCACTCTGGAACATGCACAGTTCCATGACAGTTTTCGGTTTTGAAATCAGGGGGTAGAACTGGTCAAGTAAAATCATGCTCATGTCCGCCACGCGCCTTCGACGCATCTTCGTAATCGCCGGTATTGCTTCCCTGTTCGTCTCCTATCTGGGACTCTGGCTCCGGATGATCGGCGATCCAGTCGAACGGACGGGGTCGGATTTCATCGCATTCTACAGCGCCGGCAGGGTCGCGCAGGACTACGGGGCAGTCCGTGTCTACGATCCGAAATTACAGCAACAAATCCAGGAAGATCAAGTGGGATTCCCGTTAGTTCCCGGACAGGTATTGCTTTACAACCACTTGCCCTTTCTAATCCCTGTGCTGGAGATTGTTGTTGGCAAAAATTACGTGGCTTCTTTTTATCGCTGGTTGTTCTTGCTGGTCAGCATCTATGGCGCTGGTGTCTTCATACTTGGCCGCCTGCTGCAACAGCACCATGTTGACCGCCAGTCCAACTTGCTAGCGACTGTGGGAGCCCTGTTGTTCCTTCCCGTCTTCTTCAGTCTCATGAATGGTCAGGATACTGCCATCCTGTTCCTGGGTACCGTTATCTGGATGTATGGATTGATCTCTGGCAGAGAGTATCTTACGGGGTTTGGGCTCAGTCTCACCATAGTACGGCCGCACATTGCCTTGATCCTGGCAGCTCCCATGATCTTCCGGTCTTTCAAAGTCTTTGGCGCATTCTTGTTTGGCTCTGGAATTCTGGCGCTCTTAAGCATCCTGATCGTCGGTCCCAGGGGCATTCAAGACTACGCTAACATTCTCCTGGTAAGTGCAGGAGGAGAATGGTATGGCATGAAAGAATATGCGATGTACAACCTGATTGGCTTGCTGACACGTACCGTCCCGGGGCTGGACGGGAATTCCATACGCTTGATTGGCTGGCTGGTCTATGGGATTGCCATCCTTGCTTTGTGCATCCTCTGGGGTAAGAGCAGGAATTCGGCTGCCAGGCTGATTGGACTCAGCACCACCCTGGCTTTATTCGCCGCACCACACCTGCACTTTCACGATCTGGCGCTTCTGCTGATACCCATCTACGAATTGATCCGCGGCAGCACGGAAACCGAAGCGGGAAAGCTAAAGACATCGATCGCGATCTTGCTGCCGCTCGCGATCTCTCTATTGCTGTTGCTCAGCAACATTTCGCCGTACCTTCAATACACAGTCCCCTATCTGATCATGTTATTCGTCGCAGGCTATCCCTATTATGGCAGACGCAGCACAGCGATTACCATACCGCATCGATCATGATTGCCAGGAAGATGAACACCAGGTACGTGCTCGACCACTTATACATGCGCCAGGCGACCTTATTGCCGCCTTTTTTCCAGACCGCCCAGGCAGCATAGATCAGCGCCGCGCCCAGAACAAGGGAGGAGATCAGGTAGACCGTGCCCGCCAGGCGCAGAATGGGAAGCAAAAGCGTCACGGCAATCAGCTCCACGGTGTAGATGAAGATCTGTTTGCGGGTTTCGAGTTCTCCACGCACCACGGGTAGCATCGGCACCCCGGCTCGCTCATAATCCTTCATCCGGACGATCGCCAGAGCCCAGAAATGCGGTGGAGTCCACATGAAGATAATGGCAAAGAGAATCAGCGCGGTCCAGTCCAGGTACCCGGTTGCCGCGGCGTAGCCCACCAGGGGCGGGATGGCCCCCGCCCCACCCCCAATGACGATATTTTGCACGGTCGCCTTCTTGAGCCAGAGGCTGTAGAGAATGACGTAGTAAATGATCCCGGCAAGCGAGAGCAGGGCAGCCAGTCCGTTCACGAAACATGCGAGGACGTAGTAGCTGGTGAGAGAGAGGCCAAGGCCGAAGGCGAGCCCCTCCGCATCGGTCAGACGGCCATCGGCAAGCGG
>DAITPI010000081.1:0-2160 GCA_036833655.1 Anaerolineales bacterium
CCGGTGGAACAGGCGCGGAAACTGTTAATGGACGACAAGCAGAAAAATATCCTCAAGGCGGATTCCACGCTGGCAGCTATCAAGGAGCTGGGCAAGCATGTGGCCTGGATGAACGGCATCCAGTTCTACCTCACGGAGGATACTCCCATGGTCCACGGGCACATGATCCACATCGACACGCCCTGGGCGCTGACGACGATCTCACAGGCACAGTTCTGGAGATGGAAAGACTCCGACTGGAAACATATCGGGGATGGAAACGTGAAAGGCATCCTCTCCGTGGACATTTCGGAATGGGGCAGCGAGTGGCAAGGTCAAGTCGTCGGCAAGGGTATTCTCTACGACAAAGTGGCGCGGGACTGCACGCGCCCGGAGATTATTAGCGAGGTATGGGCGCAGCTGCAGAAAAGCGTCAACGTAGACGGAGCTAGGGTTCTCGGCACCTACGAGGGGTTTTTCATCGATCCCGATATCGAGGGAGATGTGGACCGCAATCTGCCGACCCTCTATGAGAACGCCGAGCCCCTGTACATCGACACACCCGATAGCTGGCATATGCGTCCTGATTCCTATACGCGCATCCCCAACTTTTTCCTCGCCGCCGATTATGTGCGGACCAACACGCAGCTTGCCACGATGGAGGGCGCTAACGAAGCCGCCCGGCGCGCGGTCAACAGCATCATTTCGGTCTCTGGCGCAAAAGCTCCACTCTGCAAGATCTGGCCCCTCGACGAGCCGCCGATGTTCTCGATCTGGCGCTGGTACGACCGGAGGCGCTATGACCGCGGCGAGCCGTGGAAGGAAGATTTCCCGTGGTTCATCGATATTGCAGGGTATTTGATCGTGACGGCGTGGCGAACCTGGTATAACGCCACGGGTCGGACGAAGAAGCGCTAACCAAAAAGAGAGTCCATTCGCAGTGAATGGACTCTCTTCTTGATTCTGCTCAAGCCGCCGTCTCTGGCGACGTCAATTGCTATCCTGCGGCAGAAGCGCATTCGCTAGACGAGCAATGCCCTGACTTGATCTGCCTCATACTGCATTCCCATGTGAGTGAACAAATCCGAGGCGCAGTGCAGGGCTGTGACTTTTTCCTCTCCACGCAGGATGAATTGGCCCAGATAGAGATGTGCACGGCCCTGCTCGTACGGCATGTTCAGCTCTTGCGCTTGCGCCAGAGCTGCCCCCCATGCAGCCTGGGCTTTTTCGGGCTTTCCGTCCAGCCAGTGGAACCAGCCTTCGAAGAGCTGGTAGCGCGGTTGCCCCAGTGGGAAGACCCCGGCAAACTTTTTCAACGCTTTCAAGGCGTTTTCCGCATTCGCGCGCACGGTTGAGTCGCCCTGCGCCCAGAGGTGGAGGAGAGCATCCGCCGCGCCGGCATAGCCCTCGATCGCGTAGGGCGCGGTCGGGTTGCCCGCGGCTTTCTTAACGGTGGCAACTGCCAGTTCCCGCGCCCGTTCCGTATTTCCAGTCCGCAAGTACGCCAGCGCCAGCGCGCCGGAGACACGTATATCATTTGCCAGATCGATGTTCTGCTCCAGCATTTTGACGGACATTTCATAGGCACCAACCACGTCGGTCAGGGTGCCAGGCTCCGATTTGCGCAAGAGCATCTCCGCGCGCAGGATGTGCGACCAGATCTGGGGCATGATGTCCTTGCGCTGTGTCGCGCGCTGGAGGACGCCGGCAGCCGTCTCCAGTCCGTACTGGAAATCTCCCTGATGGAACAGCACGATCGAGAGCAGGTTCTTCACTTCATCGTAATGGCGCATGTCGCCAATGCGGGCGTCGATCTCCAGGGCTTCCTGGTAATCAGCCGTGGCGTCCTTCCAGGATGCCGTACCAAGCTCATCCATGGCGCAGCCCGCGAGTGTATAAGAAAGTGCAGGGAGATCGTTGGCATCGTGTCCGATTCGGTGCGCCCGGTCGCGGTATGCCCGCGCCCAATCGTGACGCGGCAAGATCCCGGAAACGATGGACATGTTGGTGTAGCAGCGGGCGAGCACCGGAGATTTGATCCCGGCGTTCTCCGCGAGGTTCGTTGCTTGCAGTGTGCTGACGATCAGTGGAACGGGTTTGTTCATCTGATAATAGATATGTCCCAGCCGTACCAGCGCGACAGCGGCTGCTTCGAGACCCCGAGCCGGAACCCGATCGGAT
>DAITPI010000081.1:2170-12569 GCA_036833655.1 Anaerolineales bacterium
GCGTGACAGCGGCTTCCAGCGATCGCGCTTGCCCGGTATCCTGGCGGTAACTCGGAAGCGGCCCATCCCGGATCGGCTGCGATTTCAAACGGAACTGGATCTGTTTGACTGTTTCTCTGAGCAGGGTACCGATGAGTCCTAATCCTTTTTCGGGCGCTTTCCAACCCAGAAGCCGGATGGCGCGCTTGAGGTGGTCACGGCTGCTGGGCAAGTCGCCCAGCCCGTAATGTGCCTCCGCCAGCTGGCGTTCCCAGTGGGCGCTCCGCAAGGGAGAGACTTCCACGTCCCCGGCATGCACGAGGCGCAATGCCTCCCCAAAGAATTCGATGGCTTCCGGGTTGGCGAAGTTCAGCATGGCTTGCTCGCCAGCCTTTTCCAGGTATTCCACCGCCTTCTGCGGGTTCCGGGCGTTGCTCCAGTGATAGGCGAGAACGCCGTAATACGGGGAGAGGTCGTCGGCAAATGCTCTCTCATACCAGAGCGCCACTGCTTCATGGAATGCCTGGCGCTGGGAGAAGGTCATCAGGTTGTACGCCACCTCCTGGGTGATGACGTGCTTGAAAAGATAGGTCAGATCGGGGATCTCGCTGTTCAGCGGTGTAAAGTCGAGCCGTCGCAAATACTCGAAGTAGCTGCCGACGCGCGGCTTATCCGAGTCGAGCGGATAGATCTCGTGCACAGCGCGCAGGGCGAAGATGCGTCCGACCACGCTGGCAGCCTTGAGGGCAAGCTGGTGCGAGGGCGACAGGCGGTCGATGCGACTGCGAATGACGCCCTGCACCGTATCGGGGAAACTGAGGACGCGCAAGTCCATGTCGGGCGCGACCTTGCACTCGCCATTTTCGATCAGGATCGCTCCACTTTCATACAGAGAATAGGCAAGCTCCTCGCTAAAAAAAGGATGCCCCTCTGCCTTACTCAGGACCAGCTGCGTGACCGGTTCCGGAAGGCTGTCCACCCGGAGGCGCTGACACACAAGCCTGGCAATGTCATCATGATTCATCTGGCTGAGCTTGATATGGCGCGTTTGTGGCATCGCAAGCAGGGCTTCGAAAGGCTCGGGGAATTGCCCGCGTAACAGGCGGGTGGTGATCACGATCATGACATGGGTCAGGCTGCGCACCGCATCGACAGTCAGCGCCAGGGAGGCTGAGTCAAACCAGTGTGCGTCCTCGAGCACCAGGATCTTTGGGGCGTTGCCGATATATAGACTGAGGATCGAAAGGAGCAGCGCACGCGTATTGTCCGCCCGGACCTGTCCCGTCATCTGTTCGGTCAGCGGATTGTCCTGCACATCCAGGCTGAGAACGGGCGCCAGCAGCGGCGCGCGTTCGATCAGCTCGGGGTCGCGGGCGCGGATCCATTGCAGGGCCGTTTCCCGGCGCGCTTCACCATCCTGAGAAGGATCCAGCTCGAAGACGGCCTCGAAGATCGAGCGCCAGGCGTAATAGGCTGTGGATTGCTCAATGGCATAACCCGCGCCCACGAGCGCGGAAATCTTTTCCGACTGTGCCTGCTGCAACAGGTCACTGACGAGCCGCGACTTGCCGATGCCGGCCTCGCCCTCGATGACCGCTACGCTGCTCGAAGCCGGGCTCGTGTTCCGCCGGATCTCCTGCAGCAGCAGCCGCTCCGCCTCGCGTCCCACGATACTTTGCGAGGCAGCCAGCTTCCTGGCATGTGACCTCGTCCGGGTGCTGAAGGTCTCGAAAACCTTGACAGGCCGGGAGATGCCTTTCATGCTCAGCTCGCGTAACAGATACCAGTGAAAATCCTGTTGCGTAGCTTCGGCGATCCGCTCGCTGACCAGCATATGGCCCGGCAATGCAGCCTGCATCAGTCGGGCTGCCAGGTTCACTTCGTTCCCAAGGGCAGCAAAGGTTCTCCACTCCTGTCCGCCGATCGAACCGGACCAGATCGTCCCTCGTGAGATCCCAATTTGCATGTGCTGGACAAAGCTCAGGTCCGGCGAGCCAGCCAGCAGGGATTGCGCTAGAGCGACGGCGCGAGCCGGGTCATCCTCATGAGCATACGGCGTGCCCAAGGCAATATAGAAATAGCTGCCCTTATCCCCGGTCGTGATGTCAATGATCGTTCCCCCATAATATTCGACTTGTCTCTGCACCCACTGCACGAAGAGATCGAGCTTTGTCCCTGCCCCAGGATCGTGCTCGTAATCGATCCCGGCAAACTTCATGAACAATGCCACGGACGGCCGCAGCTGCGCCAGGAACATCTCCTGCCCACTGTTGATGTATTCGAAAATAAACGGATGCAGCCAGGGCCTGGCTTGCTCCTGGCTCAACAACGGGTATTCCGTCCATGGGTGCGGCTTGCTCTGCTGGGCGAGGCTTCCCAGGACGGCAACGGACGAGCCATCGTTTGCCTGTCTCTGTTCCAGGATGACCGCTTCCTTCCCCAGCAGCGAAGCGGTTTCGAGGGGGACCACCACTTCGCCTCTGCCGGCTATGCTCTGGACGACATCCACGCGATCGAGCAGCGACCCGGCCAGTACTTCGAAAACCTGAAGCTGAGGGTCACCGACCAGGAAGCGGCGCGCCCGACCGGCTGCCGCCGTGGATTTGATGTTCAATTTCACAGCGGTGCCATCTGGCAGTGAGTATGTGGAAACTGCCGCCAGGGACTTTTGCATCGCAAAGGCAGCCGTGACTGCTTCCCGGGCGGCATCCTTTTCAGGACCCTCGAACCAGGCGAGGAGGGCATCCCCGCCCGAGGAGATCACGCTGCCGTGATAGCGTACGATCTCGGCGATCAGCACCCCAAACACCTTGTCGAGAAATTGACTGATTTCTTCTGCCCCGCGTTGATATCCCAGCGTCTCGAAGAGAGCTTCCGTGAGAGACGTAAATCCTGAAATGTCGGTGAAGAGTACAGCACCGCGCCCATTTTCCGGCAGTGTTTCCCCGACTACTAAAGCGAAACGACGGTCGATAGGTAAGTACGCACTAAATGAGTCCACACGTTCCTAGCCTCTGCAAATAAATCATTAGTCTGGTTGGTCGTTCACGCATTGTACTCCAAACGCAGGCGGGCGAGGAAAATCGAGTGAGGGATGCGTGCAGTACTGGTGTAGGGTAGACCGCATCCAGGCAAGGGACAACCTCTTAAATGGTTCGGGCGAGGCGCAAAGCGCCTCGCCCGAATTTCATCTGCAAGAGAATCGTCTCTCTACTGGATTGCCTCACCGGTTGGGGATACGAGGTACCAGACACTGCCCACACCCTGGCCATTGGCATCGCCTGCAGCCGTGTCCTGGGCATAGTAATACAGCGGCCAGCCGTTGTATGTAACCTGGGTGGTTCCATCCTCGCGGGTGATCGTTCCCAGCTTAGACGAATCCACACCCTCACCGGCGACCGGGTCCCCGGTGGTGAGCAGAGGCGGCCAGTTCGTCAGACAGTTCCCGGTACACGCGCTGCTCCCGCCGTTCTGCGTGTCGTTCGTGAACAGGTAAAGCGTCCGGCCTTCCGCATCGACCACGGCGGAGCCGTAGGTACCGACATCGCTGACACGGACGGTTGCGGCACCGGTCACAGGTACACCGGCTGTCGGCGATCCAGCCGCGGTCTGCGTATCGGTAGCGGCAGGCGACCCGGTCGCCACGGCGGTTTCCGTTGCCAGCGCTTCAGTCGGCATCATTGTCGGCTCCGTTGTGTCCGTCGCGATCGTGGTCGGGGTCGCGGCCGGAGCACACGCCGCCAGGAGAAGAGCCACCAAGAGGATAGCTCCAAGTAAGGTTGAATGTTTCATACGTTCTCACTCCTTTCGAACTTGCATTGGGTTGCACTACTATACAAAGCTTCGGCGCGATTCTCAATGGGGAATACACCTGAGGCATGGAGGAATACCCACCCGCGCGCTCATCTGGCTCAAAGCCCAGCTAAGCAGAATCTAAGAATGGCGGGAGAGGAGTAACCGACACAAAAGCAAACAGGTGAGACACCAGATCGTCTCACCTGTTCAAATTCGCCTTGCTAAGGACTTACTGCCCCATCTTTTCGGGGCTGAAGCAAGGCTCGTAATCGTAGCCGAGTATCAAGAGGTAATGCGCAGTGCTGTTCGGATCGGGGGAGGAGATCACGCTGCCGGGCAGCAGGCCCATGACATCCAGGATCGGGTCGCTCTGGGTGCGGTCCTGTGGCGTGGTCTTGTCGATCAATACAGAGTAGGCGTAGTCCTGCCGGTCAGACGGGACGATGTGGGTCTCATAACCGGCGTAGTTCAGGCGGGTGGCTGCCAGCGTATCATAGCCCGTGATGGATGTGCCATTCATCACGTCGATGACAATAGCCTGCTTCTGCACGATCCGGGTGGAGGGAGACATCGCCTCCGTCAACATCTGCTGCAGCTCTGCCTCATTTGGGAGCAATACATAGGCGCCGCCATCCGTGATCCACGAGCCAACATAAGGCGGGCGGATGTAATAGCTGCGGATGTCGGCATTGGTCATTTTCGGCGCGTAGACGGCGAGCTGCAAGATATCGCCCAGTCCCAGGTCCGTCTCGACGGTGCTGCGGAGATCGTTGTAAAGCTCGGGGATGCGCTTGAGCGTACCAGCCTGCATTGCCTGCGTGAACAAAGCCCGCAGCACTTCCTGCTGGCGGCGGCCGCGATCGAAGTCATTGGACTTCTGGCGGGAACGCGCGTACCAGAGCGCCAGGTCGCCGTCCATGTGCACGACGCCAGGACCCGTTGTGTACAGCTCCCAATTGTTCTCGTTTTCCGGGTCATAGCTCGGATCGATGAGACGCCAGTCCGTGTAGGGGCAGGCGACCGGCACATCCACTCCCCCCAGCGTATCCACGATCTGGCGGAAACCGTCGAACTCGACCAGCGCCGTGTGGTCAATGCGGACGCCCAGGTTGTAGAGGATCGTATCTTTGAGTAGACCTGCGCCTCCACCCGGATAATCCACCGAGATGCCATGCTGGTATGCCGTGTTGATGCGCTGGTTCTCCCAACCCGGGATGGACACCCACAGATCACGGGGGATCGAGATCAGGGAGACCTGCCCTTCGTTCGGGCGCAGGATCGCAATCACCATCGTGTCGGTGCGGAAGGAGCCACCCGGCCTGCGGTCCGAGCCGATCAACAGGAAGTTGACCGTCTCCTGGCCGTTGTTCAGCACCTGGCTATTCCCCGAAGCTTCAATAGTCGAGAACGGCACCAGCGTGTTCACGAGAAGGTTTGGGTCGATGGTTGGAACAGGCGTCTCTGTCGGTGGGGGAACGGTGATGCTGGGGGTTGGCGTGTCGCCCGGGGTCTGAAGAGACCCTGTTGGCGTCCAGGGAATCGGCTGGAAGGGCGTGGGGGTCGGCGAGGCATTCGGCGCCGCGGTCACCAGCACAAACGGCAGAGACGATTGGGGGTTCGTCGATGCCGATGCAATAGTTCCGCACGATGTCAGAACGATCCCTGCTACAAGTAGGCTATAAAGAGATTTTCTCATCCGTTACTATTGCGCGGGTGGAGTCGTGGGGTTGTTCGCGACGGTGGGCGCGCTCGTGGGCATTGTCGTGGGCGCGGTGGTCGGCGCAGTTGTGGGTGGTTCGCTGGTGGGCGGTAAGCTTGTGGGCGGTGGAGGTTGCTCGGTTGGGCGCTCAGTCGGGGGGACCGCAGTGCTTGTGGGCACTGGGAGCGGGGTCTGCGTTGGGAAATTGGGTAAGGTTGTAATACCCGGTGTCGGGAAGCGCGGGGCGATATTGGGCACCCAGAGCCGCTGCCCGGCATAGATGTTGCTGGAGCCTCCCATACAGTTGGCACGCTGCACCTGAGTATAGCTTACCCCGTAGGCGAGCGCCACTCGATACAGGGTATCGCCCCGCTGGACCACATAGCCCCTCACCCAGCCGGCCGGAGGTCCGCATGGAATCACCGTTACCGTTGGGACAGGCGGGACATAGATGCCAATCCCTGCGGGCACATCGAACGACGTCAGGCAGTTGGCTGCACTCAGACTCTCCGCGCTCGTCTTATAGCGCTGGGCAAGCGAATACACCGTGTCGCCAAAGGAGGTTGTCACGCGGATCCAGTTGGACGGGGGACTGCACGAGACCGCTATGGTCGGCAAGGAGGCAGTCGTCGGCGAGGGGGAGGCAGTTTCCGTGACGATTGCTGTGTCGGTTACGAACAGAACACTGGGCGTGCTCGTGGGCGTTGGCGTGGGAAAGCTCAGCGGCAGGGTCGGTGGGATCTGGGTGGGCGTGGCAGGTGCAGGCAGGCTCTCCGCCAGCGAAAGAAATATTCCGCCCACGACGAGCAGGACCGAGAAGAGGGCAACCACAACGCCGATCCCCAGCTGGCGCAAGGCTTGCATCCCTAGCCCTCGGCTTTCTCTACGGACGGATTCTTGGCGATCGGAAGCAGTACGCTGAACGTAGCGCCAACGCCTGGCTGGCTATCTACCCAGATGCGGCCTTTCTGCGCCTCGGTCAGGGTTTTCGCAATCGAAAGCCCGACTCCGGTGTCGCCGACGCCTTCGATCAGGACATTATCGGCGCGGTAGAGCCGGCTGAAGACGCGCCCCAGGTCTTCCGCGGGGATGCCGCCGCCCGTGTCGCTGACCTGGATCAGGACGTATTCCCTGCTATCCTCCGTTTTCGTCAGGACCCGCAGATCGACCGTTCCCTCGATCGGGGAGGCGGCCCCGGCATTTTGAAGCAGGTGGATCAGAATCTGCTGCAGCGCCTCGCGGTCGGCGTAAATGGGAGAAACATTTTTCGGAAGGTCGAGGTGCATCGAGATGTTCTTCTCGCGGATCTGGCTGCTGGTATACGACATGGCATTATCGATGATCGAGTCCAGATCCACCGGCTCGGGCTTGAGCTCGTGTAATCCCGTCTCGAGCGTGGTGACCTGGATCAGATCGTCGATCAGGCTGCCGATGCGCTCGGTGGAGGCTTTGATGCGCTCCACAAATTTGCGCTGGAGCGTGCCCAGGATTCCAACCGACTCACCCAGCAGCAGATCGGTATATCCAACGATGGAAGACATGGGCTGGCGCAACTCCTGCGAGATCGAGGCGACCACCTCTGCCTGTTCCGTTGTATGCGCGGTCGCGACGCCCTTCTCTGCCTCGACGATCCGCAGGTTCGCTGCTGCCAGCTGGTTCTGCAGGCGGGCAACTTCCTCGAGCGCGATGCGCAGATCGCTATCTGCCTGCGTCGAAGAGGAGAATAGATCGCTCTTTTTGGCTGCCCGCGAATTGTGCAGCTCTTCGTTCTCCTGCTTCAGCTTCTCGAGTGCTCGCTGGGTCTCTTGCTGCATATCCCGCAGCGCAGCAAGATCCTCAGCCTGGGCGAGACCTTGCTGCGCCTCTGCCCGGGTGATCTCCATCTGCTTGAGGAGCTCTTCGTTGCGCCGCTCCAGGTCCGCGACGCGGGATTGCGCCACATCCAGGGCTTGCTTCGCCTGCTCGCCCTTGATCTCGAGCGTGCTCATCTTCTGTCCGCGCTGGATGACCGGCACCAGCGACGTGGCAATATTCGTCAGGAATGCCTGATCCTCGGCGCTCCACAGGCGGTTCGAATAGGGCGAGAGCAACAACACACCACCGAGAGGTTCCTTGCCCGGCGTGATGATCGGCACGCTCATCAGGTGACCGGGATTCGCCAGCCCGAGCAGATCCCCCAGCCCTTTGATATCGGCGGAGGTGCTGCTCGAAGGCAGTCGCAGCGGACGCCCGCGTTGCAGCGCGTTGGCGAGCATGGGGATCAATGTTTTATTGAGGCTGCCGCCCTCCAGGTTCTCTTCCCGGATCAGGTCGTAGCCGCTGGCAATCTGCATCTGGGTGTTGTTGTCGGTGAGATAAATAAGGAAACACAGGTCTGCTAGCATCGTCTGGGCAATCGCGCGGGTGATGGCCTGGCTGAGCTTATCGGTCTGCGACTCGCCCGCAAGAGCCAGAAGTGCGTGAAAGGTCTTGGGATCGGTGCTGTATTTGCGTCGTTCGCCCACCGGGGCATCCTGCTGCTTGACGCTCGTCAGCCGGCTTGCCGGGCTTGGAAAGCGCTGAGGCAGGGTCAGCAGGATCGGGAAAGCTGCCATATGCGCCAACCGGACCGCCCCCGGAAAATCCCCATCCGTCCGGCCCGCCAGCAGATAGAGCAGGTGTCCCCCGACGCTGAGCAGGAACATAGCCATGCCATACCCCCAGCCGTTCGGGCGGCGGATTCCCAGGATCAACAGGCCAAGCAGGGAGAGTCCCAGGCTTGCCAGCTGCCAGTAGCTGTCGTAGGCGGTCTGATTGAAGGAAGAGACGGCAGGTTCGGTGGAATACGATGCCAGGCTCAAGCCGAAAGCGGCCGCGACCAACAGGCTGACGAGCCCCGTCGCCGCATCGGCGGAGCGGCTCGGCTCAGGGAACGCCCAGAGCCAGATCAGCCACACCAGCGAGAAGAGGGTCACTGCCCGGTCGAGCGGAGGCAGGAATAGTCGCAGGTTCAAGTAGCCCTGTATGCCAATGACACCGATCAGGAAGAGCGCAATCTGTGCGACCAGCAAGACCCCCAGTCCGAACATGGTGCGGCGGGCTTGCGGAAACTCGCTCGATCGCCAGTGGACAAATGCCGCCTGCAATGCCCCGGCGATGGAAAATACCAGAATCAAATGATAGATCAGGCTTCCCGGCGCTTCAGTGAGAACCGAAAAAATCTGATTGAGTGATGCGCCCATGGTATTTATGATTATATTCCACTTGCATAAATCTGGCTTGAACTCAGGAGATTCATATACTACTAGACTGCGAAATTCCCACCGGGTTACTCTTTTTTGGTCGTCGAAACCGGCAACCGTCCCCTTTATAATAGGTGCATGCCGCGCAGCACAGCACGTGCTCTCTTCGTTGTCCTTGCGATCGTGCTTGCCATTCTGGCACCGCTCCTCGCCTCCGGTTATTTGGAGCTCAAACAGGCATCCAGAGCGGACTCGTATTCTGCAGCCGCCGCGCATTACCAGAACGCAGGGCAGCGGATCCCATGGCGAAGCGATCTGTTTGAGCTCGCTGGCGATATTTACTACAATGCAAAGGAGTATTCCCGGGCGGAGGCTGCGTATCAGCGGGCCTTCCAGCGCGGCGCCCTTTCACCGGAGGGCTGGGTTGCCTGGGGCGATGTTGTTTATCTGAACGGCGACGTCGAGCATGCGATCGCGATCTGGGAGCAGGCGCTGGAGCAGGGCAGCTCTCAGCCGGACCTCTACTCCCGTCTTGCCGAAATCTATCAATCCCGCGGAGATCTTCCCGCGGCGACAGCGGCATTACAGAAGTATGTCTCCGCGCACCCGCAGGACGCTTCCGCTCATTATCGCCTGGGACTCCTCCTAGCCCTTTCGGACCCGGACGCCGCGCAGTCGGAGCTCGAGAGTGCCTCCGCAACCGACCCCGCGTTTGGTCCCGCAGCCGAGACGCTCGGCGCTGCCCTGGGACTGGCCCTGCAGAACGACTCGGACTCGAGACGCTACGTCATCATCGGGCGCGGGCTTGGGCTTGTGAACGAGTGGAAGCTGGCGCGTCACGCGTTCGAATCCGCTGTCGAAGCGGACGGGAGTGATGCTGAGGCGTGGGCATGGGTGGGGGAGGCGAAGCAGCAGACGGGCGAGCCGAACGGCGGACTGATGGAGCTGGACCGGGCGCTCGCCCTGGATGCGAGCCTGCCGGCGGTGCGTGGCTTGCGTGGGCTCTATTTCCAGCGCGTGGGCAATTTTCGCCAGGCGTTGGTGGAATTTGAGAACGCCGTCTCCCTCGAGCCGAAGAATCCGGCATGGTATGTGTCGCTGGGGGAGGCGCACTCCAAGAATGGAGACCTGATCCGCGCCCTGCAAGCCTACCAGACCGCCACCGTGCTTGCCCCGGAGAACCCTGGCTACTGGCGCCTGCTGGCGATCTTCTGTGCGCAGAACAATGTAAATGTGAAGGATGTGGGTGTTCCGGCTGCGCAAAAGGCGGTGATCCTGGCGCCGGAAGACCCGGCATCCCTGGATGTGCTCGGCTGGCTGCTGACCCTGGATGGCCGCCACGAGGAAGCCGCGCGTATGCTGACCCGCGCGCTGGAGCTCGACCCGAACGACGCCTCGGCACATATACACATGGGCATGCTCTACTTACAGCGCAACGACCGCGCTTCTGCCTACGAACATCTCATCCGGGCGCGCGATCTGGGGAACCAGGAAGCTGCATTGATCTTGAAGCAGTATTTTCCCTGATGTGCCTGTCATTGCGCGGAGGAGCCCGTCGAGCGACGACATGGCAATCTCATCATCGGATAGAGAGACTGCTTATTGTTAAGTAGCGCACGTCGACTACGGGATTGCGATGTGAAGCATCACATCGCTCCGCTCAGTGCGAGTGCAATTCTGATAAAATCCCCCGCATGAAATCGCT
>DAITPI010000082.1:0-6516 GCA_036833655.1 Anaerolineales bacterium
GATTGGCGCAGAGAGGCGAATTGTATATTGAGATTCTGCATAATAGTTCTCGTAGGGCGGGCTCGCAGAGCGGCCCGCCACAACCATTTGTTATCGTCAGGTGAAAAGCCAACCTGTAGTGGGTCCGTAAATTAAGCAGGCAGTGTATCAGCAGGGCTCAGATATCGTCAACCTCTGCAAACTCCTGTACAATACGCTCATGAACAACGAGCTTATTCATCGCATCACCGGTATCTTCCAAAAGAGATTCGGCGAGGCGCCTGTGCATATTGCGCGGGCGCCCGGGCGGGTCAACCTGCTTGGCGAGCACGTCGATTACAACGACGGGTTCGTCCTGCCCGCCGCGATCGACCGCGCCACGTACATTGTCTTCGCCGAATCAGGCTCAGGCCATACGACTCTCGTTGCTGCGGACTTCGAGCAGGAGGCATCCTTTACACCGGAGACGATGCCGTCAAAGACTCAGACCGACGGTACTCCACTCCCCGAATGGGCACTGTATCCCGCGGGGGTGATGTGGGCGCTGAGCGAAGAACGTCTCGAGGCACGCGGCTTGCAGGCGGTCTTCGGATCGGATGTGCCGCGCGGCTCCGGGCTGAGCTCGTCCGCTTCGGTAGAGATGGCGTTCATGATCGCCTGGGAGGCCTTGGGCGCCTGGACTCTGCCGCCTATGCAGCGCGCTTTGCTCGGGCAACGAGCAGAAAACCAGTATGTAGGCGTCAACTGCGGCATCATGGACCAGTTTGCCTCTGCCTGCGGCGTGGAGAACAGGCTGTTGCTGCTCGATTGCCGTTCCCTCGAGTGGAAGACCATTCCGTTACCGCAAGATATCTCCATCGTGATCGCGGATACCAAAGTCCGCCGCAAGCTGACCAGCGGCGAGTACAACCGGCGCCGTTTCGCCTGCGAGGAAGCCGTCCGGTTGCTGAAAGGGGATCTGCCCGGTATCCGCGCCCTGCGCGACGTCAGTCCTGAGGAATTCAACCGCTACGCGGCAAAGCTTCCGGACGAGGTCTCGAAGCGAGCGCGTCACGTGGTGGAAGAGATCGAGCGGTCGAAGCAGGCGGAGGCGCTCCTGGAAGCCGGGAAGATCCGGCGCTTTGGCGAGCTGATGAACGAGTGTCACACCAGCCTGCGCGAACTGTACGAAGTCTCGTGTCCTGAGCTGGATGCCATGGTACGCGTGGCGCAATCTCTCGATGGCTGCTATGGGGCGCGCCTCACCGGCGCCGGCTTCGGAGGCTGTACAGTCAACCTCGTGGAGCGTGAACGGGCGCAGGCATTCTCGGAGGCGCTGGCAAAAGGCTACGAATCACAGGTGGGTTATGCCCCGGAGATCTACATTTCCTACGCCTCCAATGGCGCAGAAATGGTGAAGTAGTCCAGCGGCCCCCGAATTAGCGGGGGCTGCTTTCCCTCCAGGGAAAGTGCAAGTAATCCGGTGGCAGAGGGTGAAATTCGTCCTCGCTCACGTGAAAGATGTCACTTATTTTGTCGGATTCGGAAAGATGGGTGCTAGAATGATTCAGTAACACGAGTTATTTCCAGTTCCGATGAAACGTATCTTCCCCATTGTAGTCCTCACAACGATCCTTTTGCTGGCGATGTCTTTCTCCGCAGGCAGGGCGGCATCCGCGGGGATAGTTCGTCACGGCGAGCCAGACATCGCGCCTGGCAGCATTGTCCGCTTTGAGCATCTCACCATCGAAAATGGGCTCTCCCAGAATGCCGGCCTGGCAATTTTTCAGGATAGCCAGGGCTATCTCTGGGTTGGCACCCAGGATGGCCTGAACCGCTACGACGGCTACGGTTTCAAGATCTTCAAGCAAGACCCGGACGACCCCACCTCACTCAGCCACAATGGCATCCTGGCTCTGGCAGAAGACAAGGACGGCTACCTGTGGGTCGGCACCTGGGGCGGTGGACTGAACCGCTTTGATCCCGCCACCCAGACGTTTACCCGCTACCTCTCCGATCCGGACCAGCCCAGTAGTCTCAGCAACAACATCGTGACCTCGATCAGGCAGGATTCGACCGGCGCGCTCTGGGTGGGAACGCTGGGCGGCCTGAATCGCTTCGATCCAGAGACAGGTGGCTTCGACCATTTCACGCACAACCCTGACGACCCGAACAGCCTGAGCAGCGACGCGATCTCGGTGATCTTTGAGGATTCGGCGCATCAATTGTGGATCGGCACTGGCGCGTTCGGCGTCGAAGGAGCAGGGCTGAATCGCTTCGATCCGGCCACCGGAAAAGCCGTGCATTACGTTCATGATAAAGAAGATCCCGGATCGCTTTCCAGCAATAACATCTCCTCCATGTACCAGGCGCCCGATGGGACGTTCTGGATCGCGACCGGCGGCTTCAGCCTGAAAGGCGGCGGGTTGAATCAGCTCGATCCGCGCACGGGGACGATCCGGCGATTCCTGCATGACCCTGAAGTCGCAGATAGCCTGAGCTCCAACGAGCTGATGACTCTGTGGGGCGATTCCAGTGGTGTCCTGTGGATCGGCACCTGGACGGCGGGGTTGGAGCGCATGGAGCTCTCGGATCCCGGTCACTTCGTGCACTACCAGAATGACCGTTTCTTCCCAGACAGCCTGAGCGGTGATCAGGTCTGGTCGCTTTACAGGGACCGGTCGGGGATCCTCTGGATCGGCACATCCCACAGCGGGCTCAATAAGCTGCCAGCCAACAGCGGTCAATTTAGCCTGTACCGCCACAATCCCAGCGATCCTGCCAGCCTGAGCGCCAGCGCCATCGGCGGATTCTCAGAGGATGCTCGCGGAAATATCTGGGTGGCTACCTGGGGCGCGGGTCTGGAGCGCCTCGATGTGCGCACCGGCGAGTTCCAGCATTTCCGGCATGACCCGGAAGACCCAAACAGCCTCTCCGACGATCTGTTCATGGCGGTATACGTGGACGATACGAACCGGGTCTGGGCTGGCACGCTTGGCAAGGGGTTGGATGCGCTCCATCCCATCACAGGCCGGGTCACGCATTACGTACATGATCCGGAGAACCCCGCCAGCCTTGCTGACGACAACATCGCATCGATTATCTCCGATGGCGAGGGCGGTCTATGGATCGGCACGTTCGGCGGCCTGTCACACTACAATGGACGCACCGGCGCTTTTACGAACTACAGCAATGATCCAGCGAATCCATCCAGTCTGGTGGAGAACAAGGTTGTCAGCCTTTACCTGGACTCTAAACAGAAGATCCTGTGGATCGGCACCTGGGGCGGCGGACTGAGCCAGCTGGACCTGAACGATCCGCTCTCTGCGGACCCGCAACGAGCCAGGCTGATCAATTATCGGCACGATCCCGACGATCCATCCACGCTCAGCGAGGATTCTGTCTGGGCGATCTACCAGGCTCGGGATGGCACGCTCTGGCTGGGAACACAGACGGGGTTGAACCGGTTCGACGCCGGCTCCAGGACTTTCCGCCATTTTACAGAAAAGGATGGGCTGCCCAACAACGTGGTGCTGGGAATCCTTGAAGACAATACAGGCAAACTCTGGCTGACCACCAACAATGGGCTTGCGCAATTCGATCCTCGGGCGCGGAGCTTTGTCGTGTACGATACATCTGACGGGCTGCAGAGCAATGAGTTCAATTCGAATGCTTATTTCTGCGCCCGCAACGGGACCATGTATGTGGGCGGCATCAACGGCTTTAACCTGTTCAAACCTGCCACGATCAAGCCCAATCCGGTCCCACCACCGGTGGCATTGACCGGGTTTGAAGTCTTCAACGAACCACTGGCAGTGAACCTTGCCAGCCATGAGCCGATCGAGCTCTCGTACAAACAGGACTTTATTACCTTCGAATTTGCCGCCTTCGATTTCCAGGCTCCACAAAAAAACAGCTATGCCTACAAGATGGAAGGCTTCGATGAGGACTGGATCCAGGCAGGGAACCGGCGTTACGCAACCTACACCAACCTGCCCGGTGGACAGTATATCTTCCGGGTGAAGGCCTCCAACAGCGATGGTGTCTGGAACGAGACCGGGGTTGCCGTACCGGTCTTCATCACCCCGCCGGTCTGGCAGACCTGGTGGTTCAACGGTTTGCTCATCCTGGTGCTGGCAGGCGCCGTTGCCGGTGGGTTCCGCTGGCGAATCAACAACGTTCATGAGCAAAATATCCGCCTCGAGACCGAGATCGCCGAACGCACGTTCCAGCTACGGCAATCGAACAATCTGCTCGAAAGGGAAGTGGAGCAGCGCAGACGCGCCGAAGCGGAACTCGCAAAGCGCGCCGCTGAGGAGTTGCACCAATCCGAGGAGCGCTTCCGGGTCATGTTCGAGAACGCCGGCATCGGCGTCGGCCTGATCGGCATGGACCGCCGTCCGCTCGAGGCAAACGCGGCGCTCATCCGGATGACCGGGTACAGTCCGGAAGAATTCTTCGGGCTGAGTGGCGTGGATTTGAGCTATCCCGAAGACGCGGAGATCGGCATCCCCGAGTTGCAGCAGATTCTCGCGGGGAAGATCGATTCGTACCAGATCGAAAAGCGCTACGTCCGCAAGAACGGGCAGGTGTACTGGGTGCGACTCACGAATTCCGTCGTGCGGGCTGCCGGTGGCCAGCCCCAGTATTTCGTGACCATGGTCGAGGATATCAACGATCAGAAGCACGCCGCGGAGGAGCTTCGCAAGTCCCAGGCGCGCTTCCAGGCGATCTTTGATAATGTGGCGGTGGGCGTGGCAGTGATGGGCCTGGATCGCAGACCCATTTCGTTCAACTCCACTGCCGAACGCATCGTCGGCTACAACACGGAGGAACTAGAGAATGTTGATCCCCGATCGCTCGCTGTGCCTGAAGACCGGAATATCGATGTAGAACTGTTCCAAGACTTGATCGATGGCAAGAGGAATTCGTATGTCATGGAACGCCGATATATACGCCGCGACGGATCGGTCTTCTGGGCGCGCGTCAACTACTCCCTGGTACGCGACCTGGAGGGCAAGCCGGACTATCTGATCGGCATTATCGAAGATATCGATGAGCAGAAGCGAGCCGAGGAACGGTTCGCCGAACAGGAGGCGGAATACCTGCTGAACCTGCAGCAACGCGTGACCGAGCGCACGCATGAGCTTCAGGAGGCCAACCAGCGCCTGCAAACAGAGATCGAGCACCGCGCCAAGATCGAAAAGGAGCTGGCAGAAAAAGCCGCCGAGGAAGCAGTGGCGGCCGACCGCACCCGCCTGGCGCGCGACCTGCACGATGCCGTCACGCAGACGCTATTTTCTGCCAGCCTGATTGCCGAGGTCCTGCCGGATCTCTGGGAAATGGATGTGGAAGAAGCCAGGAACTCCACGGAAGAGCTGAGGCAGCTCACCCGTGGCGCCCTGGCGGAGATGCGCACCCTTCTGCTGGAGCTGCGTCCCGCTACCCTGACGCAAACCCGCTTGAGCGATCTGCTCAAGCAGCTATGTGAGGCATTCATCGGGCGCTCCCGGCTGCCTATCCGGCTGAATATCGAGGGCGAGCGCAACCTGCCCGCCGAGGTCCAGGTTGCCTATTACCGCATCGCACAGGAGAGTCTGAACAACGTATTCAAGTACGCACGCGCGACCCAGGTGGATGTCAGCCTTTTCCTTTCACCATCCGGGGTGCGGTTCGAGGTGCGTGACGACGGCATTGGCTTCGATATCTCCACCACCAAGCCAACCAGCCTGGGCCTGCGCATTATGTGCGAGCGCGCCGAAGCTATCGGTGCGGAGTTCCACATTTCGAGCGCCCCCGGTGTAGGAACCTGCGTCGAAGTCATCTGGAATGAAAACCCGGACAGGAAATTGCACGTTTTATAGAAGGCCCGACGCCCATAACGTACCCGTAGGGCCCGCCCAGACGAAACGCAAGAGATTGAGGAGAACCATATGAGCATAAAAATCCTTCTCGTAGACGACCACAATGTTGTCCGCAGTGGTCTATCGAAATTTCTCATGATCAACAAGGATTTCAAGCTGGTGGGCGAAGCCTCCGACGGGGCAGAAGCCATCCAGATGGTCTCGTTGCACAAGCCGGATGTCGTGCTGATGGATCTGATGATGCCCGGCACCGACGGCATTACAGCCACGCGCGAGATCCACAAAAAATACCCGCAGGTGAAAGTGATCGCATTGACCAGTTTTGCCGAGCAGAACATGGTGCAGGGTGCATTGCAGGCGGGCGCCATCGGCTACCTGCAGAAGAACGTCACTGCCAAGGAGCTGGGCACCGCCATCCGTTCGGCCTGCGCGGGGCGCATGACGCTTTCCCCGGAGGCCACCCAGGTGCTGGCAGAGTCGGTGGCGCAACCCCAGATCCCCGGCGAGCAGCTCACCGACCGCGAACGGGACGTGCTCAAGTGCATGGTCGAGGGCCTCAACAACAACGAGATCGCCGATCGGCTCGTGGTGAGTCTCGGTACCGTCAAATTCCACATCTCGAATATCTTCCACAAGCTCGGCATCGACAGCCGCGTCGAAGCGGTCAAGATGGCGATCGAGCAAAAGCTGGTTT
>DAITPI010000082.1:6616-12510 GCA_036833655.1 Anaerolineales bacterium
CTGTCCATTCGGCTAGGTTAAAACCTATCTAGAGTCAGATACACCTGGACCTCGCTTGTCATACACTACAAGCGAGGTTCTTATGATTCGTATCCTGATCGCAGACCCTGACTCTGCAACGCGCAAGGCAATTATGCTTTTATTGGACCGCCGGCTGGGAGCAAATTGCATTACGGAAGTAAAAGACGTCGAGACTCTTATTCGTACGCTGGCTGATACGCCTCCCGATCTCCTGTTGCTGGACTGGCGCCTCTATGGCTCCCCCGCTCCCGATACGTGTCGCCTGCTTCGCCGGGCATATCCGCACTTGAACATCGTCCTGTTGAGCGTGGATGCAGGCGATGCAGCCGCCGCAAAGGAGGCTGGCGCGGGTTTTATTCATAAAGGCGCTTCCCCGGACGAATTAATTGCAACGTTAACGCCGCTGTTGCGTAAAGAGAATGAGTAGGGCGGTTTGTCAGGCTCACAACCTGATGAACTCATTTTGAAGGTTAGAAAGGAGAATGAAATGCAAGCGAATCGCTCGAATGTCGGCGCATTGATCGCCGGCACCATCTTGATCCTCTTTGGACTCCTGGCGCTGGCAGGCCAGGTCTTCCGGCTGGTAAATTGGGGCTCGATCTGGCCCTTCGCCGTGATCGGAGTTGGAGCGCTGTTTTTTGTTGCTATGTTTGCGGGTGGCAAACAGGCGGCAGCGTTTGCCATCCCGGGCAGCATTGTCGGTGGCATCGGGTTGATGTTGTTATTCCAGAACATAACCGGGCACTGGGAATCTATGTCCTACTTCTGGACCCTGATCATCCTGTTCGTTGGCCTGGGCATCTATTTCATGGGACTTTACAGCGAGAATCCAAGCCAGAAAGCCTCCGGCTGGCGGGTCATGAAAGTGGGCTTGATCCTCTTTATTATCTTTGGAACGTTCTTCGAGATGCTGTTTTCCTCGTTCAATAATCTCGTCTTCCCCGTGCTGCTGATCCTGCTGGGTGTCTATCTGGTGTTGACCCGCTCCGGGCTGCTCGGTCCAAAAAAGGTGGATGAGTCGCCGAAAGAAGAAACCATCCCTCCCGCAAGTTAACCGATCGAATCTATCCGAAAGAAGGAAACCATGGAACAAAGGAAATCCCTTTTCTGGCCGTTACTGCTCATCGCGGCAGGCGTGCTCTGGCTCCTGATCAAATCGGGGACTGTACCCTCTTCCAACCTGTGGGCGCTCACCCATATCTGGCCGTTTGTGCTGATCGCTGCAGGTGTAGGTATCATCCTCAGACCCTATTGGAGATACACATCCGTGCTATTGGATGTGGCCATTATTGGCGGCGCAGTACTGGCGATCCTGTACGCTCCGCAGCTGGGATGGTCCAATCCCTCCATGATCGCTATGTTTGACAATAACGATGTTTTCGTAGGTCCAGGCGAGCGCGGCTCCGGAAATATGGTTACACAGACGCGGGACGTCAGTGACTTCCGCGCCATCGAGGTCTCTTATCCGGCAGAGGTGCTGGTCAAGCAAGGGACTCAGGAATCCCTCAAGATCGAAGCCGAGGACAACCTCATGCCCAACCTGAAGACCGAGGTCCGCAATGGGACGCTCCGGATCTTCTATCGCCGGGAAGGCGGCAAACACGTCAACGCAACCAAGACCCCCAGGATCACCGTGACGGTCAAGGATCTGAAAGACGTGGAGTTCAATAGCGCAGGGGAGCTCGTCGTCCAGAAGCTCAAGAGCGATAGGCTGGATATTTCGCTGAGCGGCGCAGGCAACCTCGAGCTGGAGGAAATCCAGACTCCGGCTTTGAACGTCGACCTGAGTGGCGCAGGCAGTGCGACGGCCTCCGGCCTTGCGGATGACCTCCAGTTGAACATCAGCGGCTTCGGCGATTTCAAAGGCAGCGAGCTTCATAGCAAGGAGGCGCGCGTCGAAATCAGCGGTGCAGGAAGTGCCACCGTCTGGGTGGATGATCAGCTAAGCGCGCAGATTTCCGGCGCCGGCTCGGTGGGCTACTACGGCTCCCCCACCGTCGACCGCCAGATCAGTGGCGTGGGCAGTGTCAACGCCCTGGGGAAGAAATAAACGCGAAGAATGGACAGGTTTTTCAAGCCTGTCCATTCTGTTTTAAGCAGGCGAGTCCCTTCTATCTGATTGATCTACCCTGTGAAGTTTGCCTCGCCTATTGTTGTCGCAGATTCGCAGAAAAAGGCATACCGTGAAATTCCCGGCCTGGTACAGAATCCTGGTCGGCTCCCTGATCATCGTCTAGTGGGCAGTTTCCATCTCACCTGCGGTGTCCCCGAGTTCCAACTAGATCGGTGGGAGACCGCGTTTCACCTGCCTGGGGAATTCGCCACGGCATCGGCGCTGATCGCAAGTGGTTCTGACCCCATGCGAGGCTAGTTATAGGATCTCGAAACTGCCCAGGCGGCAGAACCGGATGAAATCCTTCAAGCGGCGCTTTTCCTCGCCGGCAAAGAAATCAATGGGATGGATGCCGAGGATATCCAGCAATCCATCCTGGAGAGTCTCTTCGATCATCGCTCGTTCCGCCGGGGATAACCACTCGGGCAGGTCGTCTTCCCGCCAGGAGCCCGCTTCCCAGATCATCGGAGGATTGAAATCTGGGATCGCTGCCAGCGACCGTTCGAGGGCAGCCGCCAGGAGACGGGCATCCTCGGCATTCACAACCTGACCGTCATTGGTCAAGTAGCCGCCGCTCCATTCTGCCTCCAGCGCATAGAAATCAAGCATGGCTGGCGGTTGAGTCCCTATGGGCTGCCAGCCATACGATCTGGCAAGCTCCAGGGTCTTTGCCCACGATTGCCTGCTGAATTTACGACAGATCTCTGTGGATTGGTTGACCAGGTCGAAGCTCATATGTTAGGAATTGCCTGATTATACCCAGGCCGCGCGAGCGTGGCGCACGGTCTTGTTACTCCTGCAAGGCGTGCTGCAGGATACCCTGCGTCTCCCAGCCTTTGCCCCTCGCGATATATAGCAGCGTCCCATCGGCTAAGAGCTCGAGCGTTTCCGACTCGGCCTCCAGGCACTCCCCCTGGATCTTCTCTGCCTGTAGCTCCAGCGTCTCCCCGTAGATGCTGATGACCCGGAACGTCCCTGAGCATGGGATCAGCGGAATATCGAACACGCCCAGGGTGGAGCCGACCTCCACCGGCTTGAGGATGGAAAGGGTGATCTTCATATCCCAGCCGTTGCTGTTATGAGCCGTGCCCCTCCATACCCCTAAAAGAGAATCTGCTTCCATTTTCTTTCCTCTCGATCTCGCTGAGCGACCCATCCGGTGAGGGCATTATAAATCCTTTGACCGTGGGGAGTGGCTACTTGGGTGGGCTTGCCGAAGAGGTTCACGACGGAGCCCACTGACGCTTTGCGCACAGAGAAAACCCTTTAGAAAGCTCCGTGAACTCCGTGTTCTCTGTGGTGAGCAGATCAAATAGCCCATTCTTTTCGCCACTCCCTGACCGTGCTTCCTTAACGGATACAGGCTCTTTGCGTTATGATTGCCCTATGTCCCATCGTCGACACAAGCATCCCAGGACACTCGCCGAGAAATACCCGCCCTCGCCCCCCTGCGCCTGCGACGTCTGCAGGAGCTATTGTAAGCGCCCGGGCTGGTGGACGGTAGAAGAGGCGACCCGCGCCATCCAGGCAGGCTACGGACGGCGCATGATGCTGGAGATGGCCCCCGGGCTGAGCTTCGGGATCCTCTCGCCAGCCTTCCGAGGTTGTGAGACGAGGTTCGCCTACAACGAATATGCCGCCAATGGCTGCACCTTTTTGGTGGACGACAAGTGTGAGCTGCACGGTACGGGACATCAGCCGCTCGAATGCCGTTATTGCCATCACGACCGGATCGGGCTGGGACCGCGCTGCCATGCGGATATCGAAAAGGATTGGGATAGCGAAGCCGGGCGCCTCCTGGTCGTCCGATGGGCAAATCTCGTGGGATTCCGGAATCGCTAAATGGCTGATCGAATGACACGACCTGTCCAGTTGACCAGTGAAAAACTCCCCCCTTGGCGGGGGAGTTTTTCATCTCCGACGACTATAGTCAGCATTGCGAAGTGGCCCTTCGCGGCAGTCTTCGCAAGATCATCTCCAAAGGAGCTCTACAATGAAGACCATATCGCAACCTGCCGTCATCACTCCCACCATCGTTCTGCTCGCTTTGCTGGCTGCCGCAGTCGTATTCATCGGCGCCACAGGCAAACGGGTGCCATTGCTCTCCAACGTCCGCCTCGACATCGTGCTCCTGGTACTCCTGGGCATGTCCATCTGCACGCAGGCTGGGATCGGGCGCATTGCGGCGACCGGACAATGGTCCCATCCACAGGCGATCCTGGGCTACGTCCTGGGCGGGGCGATCCTGCTCATCACCCTGTTCGTCTTCGCCGGTTGGAAGCTGCCGTTCATCCAGAGCGATCAGCAGGCGCTCCTTGCGATTGCGATCCTGGCCAGCCTCAAAATCGTGAATGCGGTTGCGCACTATCTTTTGTCACGTGCGTAGGCATCGATGGGGTCTTGCAGGTTCATCCCGCAACACCCCGTCCTGTTGGCAAGGCGGTATCCATGGCAAAACTCAATCTCTCCAACAAGGCACGCACACAAATGATCCTGCGTGCTCTCCTGGCTCCGATCCTCATGATCGGCTTGCTGTTCTTCGTCGCCGGTCGCTGGGATTACTGGCAAGCCTGGGTCTATTCGATCATCAATATGCTCGTGTTGATCCTGATGGGCACACGCCTGACTCGGAACTCGGATCTGGTCGAGGAGCGCCTGAACCCGAAGGAAGGCATGAAAGGCTGGGACAAGTTCTACTTTGCTGTCACCACGCCGCTGTATATGCTCGCGCTGGTGATCGGAGGCCTGGACGCTCGCTTCGGCTGGACGACGAACATGCCGCTATTCGTGTACTGGGCAGCCGTCATCATCTACCTGCTCGGTCAGGCGATCTTCCTCTGGGCACGTTACACCAACAATTATTTCTCAAGCGTCGTCCGCATTCAGGCGGACCGTGGCCATACAGTCTGCAAGGAAGGGCCCTATCGCTACGTACGCCACCCGGGCTACGTAGGCGGGTTTCTCTTCACGATCACGATCGGGCTGATGCTGGGCTCCTGGTGGGCGTCCATCCCACAGGTCATTGCGGCGCTCATGCTGCTCTGGCGCACCGCCCGCGAAGATAAGACGTTACAGAGGGAGTTGCCTGGTTATGCAGAATTTACGAGAGAGACGAGATATCGCCTGCTGCCAGGGGTATGGTGAACTTCGAGAGAAGGATGCGGGTCAATGCTAATTTCTGAACTGGGGCTCAAACCGGATGCACTGCAGGGAGAAACCGTCATCGTGACCGGCGCGGGAGGCGGGATCGGCTACGAAGCCGCGCGTGCCCTGCTCTGGCTGGGTGCGAACGTCCTCATCGCCGAGATCGACTACCAGAATGGACGCAAAGCCGAATGCTCGCTGGAGAAGGAATTCAGCAAAGACCGGGTGCTCTTCGTCCAGACGGATGTGGGCGATGAAGCCAGTGTAAAGAACTTATATCAGCTTGCCATCACGGCGTTTGGCAAAGTGGATGCAATCCTGAACAACGCCACCATCGCCGTGCTCGGCCGGGTTATTGATCTTCCGATCGAGGACTGGGACCAGAGCTACAGGGTCAATCTGCGCGGACCAGTCTTGATGGCAAGGACATTTCTGCCCGATATGATCCAGCGGGATCATGGTGTGTTTGCCTGCGTCTCGTCGACGGGCACAACTTTCCTCGGCGGGTATGAAACCTTCAAGGCCGCCCAGGTGCATCTGGCAAACACCCTGGACGCCGAGCTGGAAGGCACCGACGTGATCGCTTACATGTTCGTTCCTGGCCCTGCCCCCACCG
>DAITPI010000083.1:0-12209 GCA_036833655.1 Anaerolineales bacterium
CCCATCTGCGAATCATGGACCAGATCACGCGCCTGCGCCCAGGCCATGGGACGTCCCGCACGGAACCCACCCAGCAAGAAATACCCGAGCACGTACAAAGGCAGGCTGGCGCCTCGCCAGATCAACAGCGCGAATAAAATGACGAGAGCCTGTGCAACCAGGAACCCGCGGCGTGGAGGGACACGGCTAAGCACGATCGCCATCAAGGAATTTCCCAGGGCGCCGGCGGTAAAGATCAGGCCGGTTTCGCTCAGGGACAGCCCGCGCACGCCCTCCAGAAAATTGGGTGTGAGCGGCTGGGCGAGGTACATGGAGAAGATCGCGAACCCCAGCACGCCCATGAAAACCAGGAAGCGCCGGTTTTCTCTCAGGTTGGGGGGCGGCGCTTCGGGGTCGTGACGATCGATCGGCTGTCGCTCGATAAAGGCGAGGAAGATATTGGAAAACACAAATACGGCAGCGGCAACGAGAAAGCTCGTCCGCATGCCGTAGTTGTCGCCGATCCATCCCCCTGTCACGGGTCCAAGCACCATGCCCGTGGCAAAGGTGGCAGTGGTCAGCGAGAGCACGGTGCTGACAGGCAGCCTTCCACGCGCAGCCGTGACGTAACTGCTTAGCGGCGCAGAGACAAACGCCGTCAGGCCGTAACCAAACAAGCCGACCAGGAAGAGCGGCAGAGCCAGCGCGAAACCCATGACCAGAGTGGTAATCAAGCCCAGCAGCCAGGCAGCCAGGAGCAAAGGCCGTCGCCCGATACTGTCGGCGAGGCGGCCCGCAGGAATGTGCGTGATCGCCATGAACAGACCGAAGCCGCCTAACACCAGCCCAATCTCATACTCGCTTAACGAGAACTGCCGGTCGAGGTAGATCGGCACGAAATTAATAAACATCCCTTCGCCAAAGCCCCACAGTAGCAGGGCCGAGGCAACAAACAGAAGGCTGCGATTCAAATGACTCCTCAGTTACGGACATATTCTCTGTATAAATTCAAGCGCCGCCTGGAAGACATGCTCCCGCCTGGCATCGCGCGGCAGGACGTGGCCCGATCCTGACAGGTAAAGCTTGGTCTTGTCCGGCGTATTTACCAACCCGTGGTACACCTTCTCCATGTTCTCAGGGCGAACATAGCGGTCATCTTTTGAGTGCATCAACAGGACGGGGACAGTCACATCGGGCAGCGCCGCGAGCATGTGCAGGATGAGCTTCTTGAGCTCCGCCCCCGAGCGGACCGGGTTCTGGGGATAGGCGACGTGGTCCTGGTAGACAGTTTTGTCAAACCAGCCGCTGCCCGGCGGTTCGTTTGTCTTGGGGCGATACTTTATTAAACGGCTTAGAATTTGTATCACCCAGATCGGGTAGTCGATCGGCAAACCGGCGGGCGTGGACATGGCAATCACTCCCCTAACCTTAAGTCGGGTAGACAGAAGCAGGGACAGGATGCCGCCCATGGAGAGTCCCACCAGGAAAATATCGTCGGTCAGGCCGCGCAGGAGATCATAGGCTCCTTCCACAGAGGCCGTCCAATCGGTCCAGCGTGAGCGGACCATATCCTCGGGGGTGGTCGCGTGTCCTGCGAGGCGAACGCCCAGGCAGGTATAACCGTGTCGCTGAAGATATTCTCCCATCCAGCGCATTTCCTTGGGCGTACCGGTGAAACCGTGGACCAGCAGACAGGCGGGTTTCGAGAGATCGCCCAGAAAGAAGAAGGGCTCAGCAGTAGGAATAATTTGTGGCATGGTGTGAATTATAGACTAACGGCGACGCATCCAGAGTGGGCGCAGGGAGGCAACCTTCTTATAGATCGGGCAATCCTCATCGTGGGCGCCTGGCAAATATCCGGTCGAGATTAGGAACTCGTTGACGATCTCTCCGCCCGTGAACACAAACGTCCGCTTGAACAGCTTGACCCATTCCTCTTTGGAGAGCGGATGATTGGCATCCAGCCAGCCCTTAAAGGAGGCGTATTCCTTCCTGAGCTCCCGGATCTTCTGTGCGTTGACGATCGCCGCGTTGACCTTCAGGCGGTTGCGGATAATACCCGGATCGGCAAGGAGGCGCAGGCGGTCCTTTTCCCCATAGTTCGCGATCCGATCGATATCGAAGCCGTGATAAGCCTTGCGGAAATGATCGGCTTTCTTCAAGATCGTGATCCACGATAATCCCGCCTGGTTGATCTCGAGAATGAAGCGCTCGAAAAGCAGGTTATCGTCCTCGAGAGGGAAGCCGTACTCTGTATCGTGATAGGTCCTGTTGTGGGTATCTTCGGGATGGGCGAGGCAATATTCGCAGTAGGGTTTCATAGGCTAATTTTACTATTACAGATTGATGACATTCGACTGGATGCCACAAGACTATAATCATCGCCTATGGAATCCATTCAGGAGCTTTATCGAATTGGGGTTGGGCCATCCAGCAGCCATACCATGGGACCGCGCTTTGCATCGGAACGCTTCCTGCAGCGCCATCCCGGAGCCGACTCATTTCATGTCACTCTGTTCGGTAGTCTGGCAGCTACAGGACGCGGTCACCTGACAGATCGAGCGATCAGTGCAGCCTTTGGACAGCAGAAATACGAGCTGTATTGGAAACCCGAAGAGCTGCTCCCGCTTCATCCTAATGGAATGCGTTTCGAAGCATTCTCCTCTTCAGGCGAGCTCCTGGAAAGGTGGGAGGTTTACAGCATCGGTGGAGGCGCGCTACGCGATAGCAGTGCGCCTCCTGACGTGAATGAAGTCTACAACTTCGACACGATGCAGGACATTTTACGCTATTGCGAGGAACGAGGCCTGGCGCTCTGGGAATATGTGCGCGAGCGTGAACCGGAAGCCGTGTGGAGTCATCTGGATGCAGTCTGGGAGACGATGCAAGCGGCGATCGAGCGCGGATTACAGGCGGAAGGCGTGTTACCGGGCGGACTGGGCCTGGCGCGCAAGGCGTGGCTGTTCTATCGCAAAGCCAGCCTGGCGGGCCCGTATTTGCAGCGACCCGGTTTCCTCTCTGCCTACGCGCTGGCGGTGTCGGAGGAGAATGCCTCCGGCGGCGTGATCGTCACCGCGCCGACCTGCGGCTCGAGCGGAATCCTCCCGGCGGTCCTGAAGTATTTGCAGGGCATGCTGAATTGTCCTCGCGAAACGATCATCTACGCCCTTGCCACAGCCGGGTTGATCGGAAACCTGGCAAAGCATAATGCTTCTGTATCGGGGGCGGAGGTGGGCTGCCAGGGGGAAGTGGGCGTCGCCTGCGCCATGGCCGCGGGAGCGGCGACGCAGCTCCTGGGCGGCACACCGCGCCAGATCGAGTACGCGGCGGAGATGGCGCTGGAACACAATCTCGGCCTGACCTGTGATCCGGTCGCGGGGCTGGTGCAGATTCCCTGTATCGAGCGCAACACCTTTGCCGCCGCGCAAGCGCTGGCGAGCGCCGATTATGCCCTGTTCACAGATGGCTCTCATCGTATTTCGTATGACGATGTGGTATCGGTGATGCGCGAAACAGGACATGCCCTGCCATCCCTGTATCGCGAAACGTCCACGGCGGGACTGGCGAAGGCGTATTCGCGACGTAAACGCGCCTCCCGGCGCTGAACGTCTTATTACGAAGAGATGACCTCCATCACTACCCCATTGCTGCTGAACTTTGTACACTGGGGCTATGCTGCCCCTCCCCGCTCCTCCTTTCGTCACATCTGAAAGACGCATCCGGGTCGGCTGCCCCGCCCACAACTGCGGAGGGCGCTGCCTGTTGATTGCCCACATAGAAGACGGGCGCATCCTCCGGCTCGAGACCGACGATCGCCCGGATTCGGTCGCGGCGCCGCAGCTGCGCGCCTGTGTGCGCGGCCGGTCCTACCTGCGCCGGCAGTACCACCCCGACCGGCTGACCCGGCCACTAAAACGGGTTGGCAGACGCGGCAGCGGGGAATTCACCCCGATCTCCTGGGATGCAGCTCTCGATACGGTTGTATCCGAGATGGAACGGGTCAAACGCCAGTACGGATCCTCCGCCTTATTCGTTCCCTATGGCACCGGCTCCTACAACCAGCTGAACGGCTCGCATGTCGCACGGCGCCTGATGAACCTGTACGGCGGCTGCCTGGGGATCTACAACTCGTACTCGTGGGCAGCGACCAACCTGGCGACGCCCACGGTATACGGAACGCTTGTTACCGGCAACCAGCGCCAGGACTGGCTCAACGCCCGCTATATCCTGATGTGGGGCTGGAACCCGGCCGAGATGCGCGACGGCACCAACAGCGATTACTTCGTCAAGCTGGCGCGAGAAGCTGGAGCGCGGGTGGTCTGCATCGATCCGCGTCATTCCCTGAGCGCGGCGTCCCTGGCAGACGAGTGGATCCCCATCCGCCCGGGCACGGATACAGCCATGATGAGCGCCATGGCGTATGTGATGCTGACCGAGCATCTATATGATGCCGAGTTTGTCCGCACGCATTGCGTGGGATTCGACGCCAGCCAGATGCCGGTCCCGGGAGAGGAGAGCTACAGCGACTACATCCTGGGAGTTCGGGACGGTACTCCAAAGACGCCGGAATGGGCTGAAGCCATCACGGCTGTCCCTGCCGAGACGATCGGGCGCATCGCCCGCGAATATGCCACGTTTAAACCATCTGTCCTTTACCAGGGCTATGGCATGCAGCGCCGAGCGTACGGCGAGCAGGTGGTCCGCCTCGGATGTGTGCTCGCAGCAATCACGGGAAATGTCGGTGTCGCCGGGGGCTGGGCAAGCGGACTGGGATTGCAAGCCCCGGATGGAGGCGGGTTATGGACCGTCTTCCCGACCGGCGAGAATCCCGTCAAGGCCAGCATCCCGGTCTTTCTCTGGACCGAAGCGGTTCTGCGCGGAAAGAGCATGTCCTCCGCCGATGGCATTCGCGGGACCGACCGACTCGACAACGACATCAAGCTGATCTACGCGGTCGCGACCAACTGCCTGATCAACCAGCACGCGGATGTCAATCGCACCACGGAAATCTTGCGGGATGAATCGAAGGTGGAGTTCATCGCCGTGCAGGACAACTTCCTCACACCCAGCGCGCGCTTTGCGGACATCGTCCTGCCAGCCTGTACCCAGTTCGAGACCTGGGGTGTGGAAGACGGCTGGAAATACGGCGATGAGGTGATCCTGCAACCCAAGCTGGTGGAGCCGCTGGGCGAGAGCAAATCCGATTACCGGATCTGTGCGGAGCTCGCCGAGCGCCTGGGCATTGGCGAAGCCTTCACCCAGGGACGCGATGAAAAAGGCTGGGTCGAATATTGCCTGAATGAATTCCGGCGCCTCCGTTTCCCTGAGCTGCCCAGCCTCGAAGAATTCCTGGAAAAGAATCTGGGGGCATGGACACGTCCAGCCGTCAAGCCAGCTGTGGCTTTTGAAGATTTCCGCCGCGACCCGGAGAACTATCCCCTCAAGACCCCCAGCGGGAAGATCGAGATCTTCTCGAAGCAGTTATATGATCTGGAGAACCCGGAGGAGATCCCGCCGGTACCGAAATATATCCAGGAATGGGAGAGTCCGTTGGGAGATCAAGCCGCGGAGACGCCGAGCTCGCTGAGCCTGAACGGTGAAGCTCTGCGCTCTCCGCGTCTCCGCGGTGAAAAACAATTCCCGCTACAGGCTATTGGCCATCATACTTTGCACCGCGTCCATTCCACGCATGACAATAACGACTGGCTGGAGGAAGCGTTTCCGCAGCGCGTCTTCATCAATCCAATCGATGCGGCCGCCCGTGGCATCCGGGACGGTGACGAGGTGGAGGTCTACAACCAGCGCGGCGCCTTGATCCTGCCCTGTCGGGTCACGCCGCGCATCATGCCGGGTGTGGTCGACATCCCGCAGGGCGCCTGGTATGAGCCGGATGAAGACGGCGTGGACCGCGGCGGGTGCGTCAATGTGCTGACCTCTCATCACTGGACGCCATTTGCTTATGGGACAGCGCAGCATACCATTATGGTTCAGGTTGAAGGTTACAGGTCAAAGGTCAAAGGTCGAAGGTCCAGTTTGCATCCTTCAACATTTGACGTGCACCGAAGGTCGAAATGACCTACGCCTTCTCTTTCGATGCCCGCTTCTGCTCCGGCTGCAAAGCCTGCCAGGCAGCCTGCAAGGACAAGAACAACCTTCCGTCCGGCGTGCTCTGGCGGCGTGTGATCGAGGTCTCCGGAGGCGCGTGGCAGCAGAATGGCGCGGCCTGGAGCAACACGGTCTTTGCCTACAACCTCTCGATTGCCTGCAATCATTGCCTGCATCCGAAGTGCGCCGGGGTCTGCCCGGCAAATGCGTATACCGTCCGGGAAGATGGCATCGTGCTCCTCGACGAGGAGCGGTGCACAGGATGTGGCTATTGTTCCTGGGCTTGCCCCTACGGAGCGCCGCAATACAATCCGGTTGCCGGTCACATGAGCAAGTGCAATTTCTGTGTCGATCGGATCGAGCAGGGATTGGCACCCATCTGCGTCGCGGCTTGCCCACTGCGGGTGCTTGATTATCGAGAAGTTGCTTCCGATGGCATCCCTCCGGAACGAGAAATCCGGTTGTGGGATGTCCCGGCGGAGACACATCCCTATCCCCTGTCGAGTTCTTCCCACACCCAGCCGCGCCTGGCAATCCAGCTGCATCCTGCCATGAGCCTGGCGACAGATAAGTTTGTGGCAAACCTGGAAGAGATCCAACCGCGCCGCGAATGGCGCTGGGAAGACCTGCCGCTGGTCTTATTTACGCTGCTTGCCCAGATGGCAGCCGGGGGGTTCTGGGCGATGTTGTGGATGTTCCCCTCCTTATGGGCATCGGCTTCCGTTAGTACGCTGCCTTCACGACTCTTGCCGCTGCTCGTCGTGGGTATGTGCCTGGGCGCCGGTGGGCTCGCCTCACTGGCACATCTCGGGGCAAAGCGCAGGGCTCTGAACATGCTCCGTAATTTGCGCCGCTCGTGGCTAAGCCGGGAGGTGCTGTTCGGCGGACTCTTCGGTCTGGGCTGGCTTGTCAGTTTGCTCGGAGTCGCGCTTGCGGGGCACGCACGTCCCGAATTCATGGGGGTTACCGCCGCTCTGGGTCTGGGGCTCGTCTACAGCATGGCGCAGGTCTACCGGCTGCCCGCCGTGCCGGGGTGGAACACCTGGCGGACCAACGCCGGTTTTATCGTGAGCGCCTCCGTGCTGGGACTGGTTCTCATGGCAGCACTGCTGGCTTATGAGCCGTACCTGACCCGTCGACAGGCCTCTGGCATTCCCTGGAGCATCACGGGGATCGGTAGCATTTTGTTACTGCTCGCCCAACTCGCTTTGATGCAAGGATCCCTCGCAAACAATGACTACTGTCAGACTCGCAGGGTTTTGATAGCTATGGCGATGATCCTGGCTGGAAGTCTCCTCCTCTACCCGGCTAGCCGCGGTGGGGCCAGCCATCTCGTGCTTCTGGTTACGATCGTCGAAGAGACAATCGGAAGGTGGAGCTTCTATCGAGCCCGCGCAAGCTAACGCCGCCTTCAGAAAGCCACCAGAGTGACGTGGGCTGCCAGGAACGAACGAGCGCTTTCGAACGTCTCCGTCAATGATAGAATCAGACTCGCCTGGCACGAGAAGATTCAAGAGCAGCTTCGAGTTTTACATAACGTTCCCGCTACAGCGACCCAATTGGGGAGTAAGAGGGTAGTCCAGCGGATTTCCGGATCCAGTTCACTTGATGATTCTCAAATAGACGAACGCCCACGAATGATAGAGCACACCCCGACATCTAAACTCAGCACCCGACGATTTATCGTCCGCCAGATCCTGTTCTGGGTTGTGACCCTCGGCATTGGCGCCGGGTCGTTCCTTTTCGTCAGAGATTTCATCACGTGCTGGCAGCTGACCTCGCTGCCTGGTATTCCTTCTGCAGAGTGCATCGGGGAGCCCGTCAATCCGTTGGAAACGCCCGTCCTTGTAGGAGACACCAAGGTGCCACCGCCCACGGCAACCCTGGAACCCCCGGCCGTGGAAGAGACGGAGTATCTGACCTGGGATGGCGCCAGCCGCATCAACATCCTGTTTGTCGGCTTTCGCGGCGGTGAACCCGGGCAGGGCGACTGCCCTTTCTGCACGGACACCCTGATCCTCCTGACGGTGGACCCGGTCACGAAAACGGCGGGCATGCTCTCGATCCCGCGCGACATGTGGGTGAACATCCCCGGGTTCGGCTACAGCCGTATCAATACCGCCTGGACGCTCGGTCGGGGGTCCCGGCTACCTGGAGGCGGGCCCGAGCTGACCATGAAGACCGTTGCTCACTTCATCGGCGTGCCGGTGGATTACTATGTGCAGGTGGATTTCGATACCTTCGTGGATATGATCGACCTGATCGGCGGCGTCGATGTCTACAATGAAGAGACCATCGTACTGGACCCTGCCGCCCATGGCAAGGATTATCCCAAAGTAAGGGTCACCTGTTGCGGGATGAGGCATCTGAACGGCAGGGTCGCGCTGGCATACGCCCGCTGCCGGCACGTAGAGCAAGGCTGCTCGGACGGCGATATCGGCCGGGCGCGGCGGCAGCAGAAGGTCATTTTCGGAATCCGGGAGAAGGTGCTCGACCCGCTGAATTTCCCCAACTTGCTAGCACAGGCGCCGGAATTATATGGCTCGTTTTCCGCCGGGATCCGCACCAACATGCGCCTGGAAGATGCTATGAAGCTGGCAGTGCTCGTGCGGGACATCCCGAGACAAAACATCAAGAACGGGGTGATCGACAATAGCATGATCGGGTTCGGCAACGTCATCCTGGGCGGGCAGAATGCCAGCATCATGAAGCCGCTCCCGGATAAGATCCGGATCCTCCGAGATGAGATTTTTACCTCGGGCGGGCCGGTGGGTCCCATGGCGCAGGGCGACCCGCTTGCCCTGATGGCGGCGGATGGCGCCCGCGTCCGTGTGCTGAACGGCAGCTCGGCGCCGGATCTGGGCCTGCGGACCAGAAATTACCTGATGCAACAGGGCGTGCTGGCAACAGAGATCGGCGATACAAAAGCGCAGAGCCAGACCACTCTCATTCTCTATTCCCCTAAACTGTATACACTACGTTATCTTATGGGCGTTTTTGGAATTAACAGAAGCGTTCAGATCCTGATCCGGCCTGACCCAACGCAGACCGTGGATATCGAGGTCCGGCTTGGCAAAGACTGGGTCGGCTTGTTGCCCGCTGGCTATGAAAGCCAGCCGCCATCACTCCCCAAAGAAATGCCCTGACAAGCCACAACCAGGTAGTGAAGCTTACGACTCGGCGAGGGGGTTAAAGCCGCGTCCCAGAATCTCCTGTGCATTGGAAACGACGACAAAAGCGTTTGGATCTTCGCGGACAACCACAGCTTTTAGATTGTGAACCTCCGTCACGGTCAGCGCACAGATCAGCACCGAGCGCTCCTGACCTGTATACATTCCTTTTCCGGCTAAGGCGGTCACACCGCGCCCCAGATCGGTCATGATGCGATTCGAAACCGCTTCGGCTTGGCCTGTGATAATGAATGCCATCAGCTGGCGCCGGCGGTGACGGGGACCGAACAGGGTCCGGGCGGCCTGGAGCTTGCCTTCTCCTGAGAATCTGCCTCCCAGTGTGTCTTCTCCAAAGCGCGGCAATACCTCCCCCGTTGCATGGGTCATACTGATGGTGGCGACGGCAACCAGCAGCAGGGAGCCATAATAAAGGGCGCCCAACAGTAAAACGATTTTGCCGGGGATGGGCCCAACGGAGCTCCGCAGCACAAACTCGGCGAAGTCGGCGGGTGGTGTGGGAAATAACCAGCTTTTCGCCAGCCAGGAAGCACCCAGGATCAGGAAGATCCAAAAGTAATTCCGCCGTAGACGGCGCCCAAATGCCTCCCAGATTGTGATGGGAAAACGCGGGGAGAGCAGGTTTTCCGCCAGGCTCTCTGCCCATTCGGGCGACGGGTGGAATGGCGGCACCAGCATGGCTGCATAGAAATCGGTCTCCATCAGCCGGACGCGATAGCTCCAAAGCTCATAATAGCGATAACGACGGGCCTCGATGAACAGGAACAGGGTGACCAACAGCGTATTGAGAATAATGACACCATGATGGACATTCGGCTGGCTGAAGGCGATGGAAAGGGTCGCGCCGGTTGCTACGACCGCCCAGTTCGTCGTGGTATCCAATCGTTGGCGCCAGACATTGGCACGCTGGATCTCGGCGCGGAAAAAGTGCACCATCGCGGTCACGAATTCGCTGGTCTTCAGACGATAGCCGCGGTAGGTCCATACCGGCTCATCCGGATCCGCTGCCCCGGGCGGATCGATCTTAGGCTGCGATGTAAACAACTCTGGCATCCTTTCTCGCGAATTACCTAGTCAGTTTGTAGGCTTCCTTCGTGGGCTTGAGGGGCCGCGCCAACCAGTAGGGCCGGCGTGTGCCATCCGGGCTGACGCGGTCTGCGGGCCGGGCGGTGGCGAGCCACTGACGATAGATATCCATCGAACGGTTGGTGTCCACGAACACGTCCCCAGCTTTTTCGTCCTCCGTTGCCTTGCGGACACTCATCGCTTTTTGCAGCCAGCAATGCACACCGCTGACCGGATCGGGGTGCACACCGTGCGTGAGATTTTGCGAAACGCCGACCTCACTCCACCAGACGCGGCTCGTGTCGGGATCGCCCGACTCATACGCCTGGGCTCCGTGGACCACCCGCATCAGGAATCCGCCTTTGCCGTCGTCGGTGAGCTTCACCAGGTTCGAGGCGCCGCGGTTGACGCCCGAGTCCTCCTGCAGACGCCAGCGTCCCAGGTGGTGGCTGATGGCGATCACGCCCGGCTTGATCCCCTCGGTGACCCAGACGCTGTCCACGAAGTAGCCGATCTCCGTGTCCACGCGCGCCAGCTCGCCAGTCTCCACGCCGATGCGCTCCGCGTCGAGCGGGTTCATCCAGATCGGGTTCTTGTGACTGATCTCATACAACCACTTCGCATTCGCGCTGCGGGTATGGATGAGGGTAGGCAGCCGGAAGTTCGGGAGCAGGATCATCTCGCCTTTGTTGCGATCGATGTGGTCCGGATGGACATGGCTCTTCACTGACCACGGGATTACAAATTGTTTCTCGTCCCAGCCCCATTGCGCCAGCGTCGGACTGAAGAATTCCAGCTTGCGGCTGGGGGTATCAAATCCTGTTTTGATTTCGCCGTCGATGTGTACACCCACCACCTGGTTGTCCTTCAAAACGCGATCATTTTCATCAATGGAGTAATTCGTGAGTAATCCATCGCCAACTGCTTTCTCGAATGGAACATAATTTTCCTTTTTGACCTCGAAGACACCATATTTGCGCATGTAGGCCAGCGGGGTGAGTCCCTCTTTGGAAGCCGCTTCGGGAAGTCCCGGCACGGAGTTTTCAAAGATCCACTGGTAGTACTCGTCCACGGTGATGATCTCGCCTGGCCGGTAAGGACTCTCGAAATATTGCCGAATGCCGAGGGAGCCATCCGGGTCGAAGTGGGCGGAGAGCTGGATCCAGAACTCGTTCTCCTCCCACACCTCGCCGGGGTTCGCCTGGTAGCTGAAATCCACCTTCATCCCGGCGCGTTCGAGAGCCACGCGACGGACCGGCTGGCGGAAGGCGATCCATTGACCGGCGTGGGTCTCCTGGCTCATCAGGTCGTGGCGCTCGGACCCGTGTCCCATCGGCAGGACGTAATCGGCGAACCAGGCGGTCTCATTCCACGTGGGCGTGAGGGCAACGTAACACTTGATCTTCGATTCATCCTGCAGCGCCCTGAGCCACATGAAGCCATCGGGATTGACCCACAGCGGGTTGTAGACGCGGGTGAAGTAGACATCCAGGCTGCCCCGCCCCTCTTCCAGCATGTGCGGCAGGAGGAACGACATCTCATAGTGCGAGAGCGGCCATTCGTTCGGGTAGTGCAGCTCGTTCCAGGCGTCGACCGGCGGTGGGTTCTTGAAGGGCTTCGGCACAAACTTGTTCCAGTTGAGCAATGAGGTCCCGCCATAGTTGCCGATGCTGCCGGTCAGCACATTCAGGAAAAACAGGCAACGGGAAACCTGCCACCCCCCGAGGTTGCCTACGCTGGCGCTGCGCCAGACGTGCGTCGCAAGCCTGCCATCGCAGTCGGCAACATACCTCGCCGCCTGTTGGATACGTTCGATGGGTACGTCCGATTCCCGCGCGGCGCGTTCGAAGGTGTGTTCGCTGTAGAGTTCCT
>DAITPI010000084.1:0-12208 GCA_036833655.1 Anaerolineales bacterium
AACGACACCTGATTCAACCGTGACCGAGGGCTGGTCGCCGTTATGGAAGCGGACCGCCTTCGCCCGGTTGAGTACCACCACCGCGCGCACCCCTTTATCGCTCACCAGCACGTTGGAGCCACCGCCGAGCATCAGATACTCCATTTCGAGCTTGTGTAACAGCTTGATGGTTCGCGCCAGCTCATCAGCGGATTCGGCTGTGATGAGAATGTCTGCGGGCCCGCCGATGCGCGCAGAGGTATACGGCGCCAGAGAGACATTCTCCTTCACCTTGTCGCCAAGCTTGGCGAACAGCACATCGATGGGATGAACCAGAGCAACCATTTTCGACTCACTCGTCTTCTTCTTTTTCACTCAACTTCTCGATCAACTTCTCAACATCCTTCTCTGTTGGTTTTTCCTGTTCTTGTGCGGCTCCCGCCGCCTTCTTCTTGTCTTTCTCGCGTTTCCGGGATTCTTTGTCAAAGAAAGCCAGGACCATTTTTAGCGGTGGCAGGAAGAAGATCTCTTTTCGCTCTTCGGCAGGCTGCTGCCTGGAGTCTTTCTTCTCTTCATCCGACATGTTTCACCACGTTTCCGGGCTCGTCACCACTCAATTCCTGCCTGATTCGCCAGGGAGCTGATGGTGCGCAGGCACCGCTTGTACTGCTGTTTCAGCTTCTCGATCAATTCGGCAGCCCGCTCCTCGTTCATATCGTTCTTTGCTACGTGAGGCGGGACATCCTTGCGCGCATCGGTCAACACAATTCTGAGCGTGAGCAGCGCCAGGGTCTCAGACTGATAGAGGTAATTCTTTTGTTTGTCCATCTCTATTGCCTTTCCTTCAATCTTTCCAGCACATCGGTAGTGACCTGATCCGCATCGCCGGCGGAGAGCACCAGCAGGACATCGCCAGGCTCGAGGTGCGAGAGCAAGTACTCGGTCACCTCCGGAAGAGTCCTGATGTAACGCGCCGAGAAGTGCGGCATAGCGCTCACAACCTCGGCAGAGGTAAACTCCTCTTTGGGCTCTCGCGCCGCATAGACCTCGGTAACGATCACTTCATTCGCATCCTTGAAGGCGCGTGCGAAATCCAGAAAGAGCGTCTTCGTGCGTGAGTAGGTATGCGGCTGCCACACAGCCCAGATGCGCGCCTGCGGAAAACGAGCGCGCGCCCCGGCGAGCGTGGCTTTGATCTCCGTGGGGTGGTGAGCATAATCGTCGAAGATCCGGATGCCATTCACCTCGCCGCGCAGCTCGAAGCGCCGTCCCGTACCCGTAAACTCGCAGAGCGCCTGGGCAGCCTTTTTGCGGGATAGTCCCAGCTCACCGACGATTGCCAGCACTGCCAGCGCATTGCGGACGTTATGCTCACCCGGCACTTGCAAAGAGACCTTGATGCGCGCAGACGTCCGGCTCGCCATATTCGAGAGCGCCGTAAAGTCGAACCCGCCGCGCGTGTTCGGCTGCACGTCACCTGCCTGCACCCATAACGGTGTGTTGAGCGTCATCTCATTCTGCACGCCATACGAGATCACACTCAGGTTGCGATTGCGCGCATGCGGGATCAATGCCGAGGCACCCGCGTCTTCGGCGCAAACGATCAGTGTCCCATCGTCTGGCAACAGGTCCACGAACTTTTCGAAGGCTTTATACATCGCCTCGAAGGTCGGGAAGAAATCCGGGTGGTCGTGCTCCAGGCTTGTGACAACCTCGATCTGCGGCTTGAGCCCGAGGAACATGTTGTCATACTCATCGGCTTCGATCACAAAGACCGGACCCTTGCCGGCATGGGCGTTCACACCGAGATTGTTCACCGTGCCGCCGACAATGAACGATGGATCGCGACCCATCTGGGAGAGCACCCAGGCAGTCATCCCGGTGGTGGTGGTCTTGCCATGGGTGCCTGCAATGGCGATGCCGATCTTATCTTCCATAAGGCGACCGAGGAAGTCGGCGCGTTTATAGACGGGAATCCCTGCCCGCCTGGCGCCCTGGACTTCGGGATTGTCATCGGTGACCGCAGCCGAGCGTACGACCCAGTCGGCGCCCGTCAGGTTGCGCGGGTGGTGACCGACGTAGACCGTCGCGCCTGCCTTGCGGAGTTCCTCGGCAAAGGGACTGAGCGTGCGGTCAGAGCCGCTCACCGCGTATCCGCTCTCCAGCAGGAGGCGGGCGATGGCGGAAAGACCGCTTCCCCCGATGCCGATGAAATGGACGTGTGTCATAACTCCTTCGCTCTAGGCGGCGTCCCCGCCGCCGGGGACGGCAGCGGGAGCGTCTGTTAGATGTAGACCACAAGCACAAACACAAACGCCAGGATGATCGCAAAGTAGATGCCGGGCTCGCCAAGCAATTGGGGCGGCATGTAGAGCATCATCTGGGTGACCGTCTGCAGAAGCGTCGGGTCCGCGGGCTTGGAGATCACCTCCGGAAATGGATAGTCTGCAACATGCATATAGAACAGCACCGTGCCCGCGATCAAGTAGCCGTTCACTGCGCCAAGGATCACGCCGAACAGGCTGTCCTGTAGGCGCTCGCGTGCCGCGCGGGATGCCAGGTGCGGAATGCTCACAACCGTCTGGTAGCCGAAGTACACCAGCGTCAGCAGGATGATCGTCCGCAGCCAGAAGAGGGAGGTATCCGTTTCAGCCAGGTTCTGCGCCAGCGGAATGTAGCGGCGGATGATATGGTTAAGACCCAGTGCCAGCACCACACTGAACGAGACAAGCAGTTCCTTTGCCCAGCCACGCATCCCGCCGACGATCGCAAAAAGGATCACGTACATCCAGAACAGATAGACAATGCTTATCATAGTGTTACTCTCCCGCCAGCTGGATCAGCGCGCTGGCGATCTTCTCTGCCGCGCGAGGGTGAGACAACTCGAACATGGCAGCGCGCATGGCCTTAAGCTTGTTCGGGTTTTCCAGTAAGACCTTCAGCGTGACCAGCAGCTCATCGTTGAGGCGGTGATCTGGCAGCATGACCGCCGCGCCGCGGCGCGCCAGGTAATCCGCGTTGACTTTCTGATAGCGCCAGGCATACGGATACGGCACGAGGATGGCTGGCAGAGCAAACAAGGGATACTCGCCCAGGCAGCTCGCCCCGGCACGCGAGACGACCAGATCCGCCGCCGCCAGGGCAGCGCCCATCTCATGCAGGTAGGGCATGGCATGGTAACGCGCAGCCAGTTCCGCGGGCAGCTCCTGGCGTGCCTGGTTCATCAGATCCCAGTCCGCTTCGCCGGAGAGGTGGATCACATCGCATTTCTCGAGCAAGCCACGCAGGTTATTCAGCACCGCCAGGTTAATGGAGTGCGCGCCCTTGCTCCCACCGAAGATGAGGACCACCGGAAATTTGCCCAAGATGCCCAGGTGCTGGTGAGCCGTCTGGCGGTCCCAGAGTGCCAGGTCCGGGCGTAACGGGTAGCCGGTCTCTAAAACTCGTTTGTTAAAGAACGGTTGTGATTGCTCGGTAGTCACCGCAATCACGTCGGCAAAGCGCGCCAGCGATTTCAACGCCATGCCAGGCTCGATATCCGGCACGTAGAGCACGGTCGGGATCGAGTATCCCGCGAGCGCGACCGGGACTGCCACATAACCGCCGGTAAAGAACAACACATCCGGTTGGAAGTCATTGAGGATGCCGCGTGCCGCCAGGACGCCGCGTGCGATCAGAGTCAGGTTGCGAGGCAAAGCAACCAGGCTCACGCCGTGCACACCGGCCGCGGGAATGGAGCGGAAGGGAATGCCCTGGCGCCTCACCAGGGATTCCTCCATGCCACCTTTGCCGCCCACCCACAGCGTCTGCACGTCCTTAACCCTGTCCGCGAGTGCGCTGTGAACGGCGAGGGCGGGGTACACTCCGCCGCCCGTTCCGCCGGCGCAAATCAATAACCGCACCGAATGACCTCCATCCATTTTCTTCGTGCTTCACGATCTCACCGCTCTGACGGGAGATATTCAAGATGATGCCGATCGCAGCCAACGTGGATACCAGGTTCGAGCCGCCTGCGCTGATCAGCGGCAGGGCGTTCCCGGCAAAGGGCATGAGCCCGACCATCACGGACATGTTGATGAGCGCCTCGATCCCAATCCAGAATGTGATGCCTGCCGCAAGCAAGGTCCCAAGCATATCGGGGGCGCGGCGTGCGATCACCAGTCCGCGCCAGACCAGAGCCGCATACAGACCCATTAGCAGCGTCGAGCCGAATAAGCCAAGCTCCTCGGCAACCACCGCAAAGATACTGTCGGTGGGCGCAAACGGCAGACCGGTCAGCTTTGTATCTGCCTGGCCAAGGCCCACCCCAAAGACACCTCCTTTGATCACCGCCTCCAGCGAGCGCTGTACGTGGTAAGACGCGTGCGTGGGATCCTGCAAGCCCGCCAGGAACGAGGCAACCCTGTCCTGGCCGGTTTCACTGAACTGCACGACAACCCAGGCCATCAGCACGGCCAGGACCAACAGGAACAAGATCTGCCGGATATCCGCTCCGGCGAGGAAGAACAGCAAGCCACCCAGAATCAGGACGGTGCCCGCCGCGCTCAGGTCCGGCTGCAGATAGATGAGACCGCCAATGATACCAAGAATGACACCCAGGGGAATTAATCCCAGGCTAATATCGTGCAGGAAGTCGCGTTTGGCGTACAACCAGACCGAAAGATAGATTACCGCGACCAGCTTGGCAATCTCAGAAGGCTGGTAAGACCCTTCATACAGGGAACGCGAAGCGCCCAGACGCATCTCGTTGACGAACAACACAGTGACCAGCAGCCCGACGGCGCCGAGCATGGCAAATATCACAAACCTGCGCCAGTGATGATAGTCGAACAGCGAAAGCCCGACTGCGGCGGCAACACCCAGCAGCATCCACTTCACCTGGCGCCCGAACATATAGGTAGAAGATCCAAATTCCTTATAGGAGAAGTCGAATGACGCCGAGTACAGCATGATCAGGCCGAATACCATCAGCGCGATGGCCGTCAACAGCATGGGGATATCCACGCCCTGGACCAGCTTGCGCGTCGGCGCGTAGACCGCGCGTTCGTTCACGAAAGTTCTTGCACCCATTCTCTAAACCTTTCTCCGCGTTCCTCGAAATCCTTGAACTCATCGAAACTCGTGCCGCCCGGCGAAAGCAAAACGACATCCCCGAACTCGGCAACTTCGGCTGCCCGGGCGACTGCCTCCTGCAAGCCGTTTGCCCGGACGAGAGTGAAGCGCGGCTCGCGCAGCCCGAGGCGATCCACCGTCTTCTGGATCTTCTCTGCCGCCTCACCGAACAGCACCACGTGATCGACGCGCTCGTTGACCAACTGCATCAGCTCTTCCCACGGGAGATCCTTGTCGCGGCCACCGAGCAACAGCACGATCGGCTCGTCGAAGGCACGGATTGCCGCAATGGTTCGCTCCGGCGCGGTGGCAATCGTGTTGTTATACCAGCGCGCGCCGCGCAGCTCACGGACCAGCTCCAGGCGGTGTGGCACGCCGCGAAACTCCTCCACCGCCTCGAGCATGGCATCCAGCGGAAAGCCGGCGGCATGCCCGATCGCGCAGGCAGCCAGCACGTTCGATACATTATGATCCCCGCGCAGCTGCACCTTCTCGCGCAGGATCAGTGGCAAATAGGCATCACCATCGCGCAGGTTCAATAAGCCATCCTGCAAGTACGCGCCGTTCAACCCTTCTTCCAGCTCGTGCAGGCTGAACGTGTATAGCCTGCCATGCACCTTGTGCCGCAGACTCCAGGCGCCACGGTCATCGCGGCCAAGGACGGCCACATCGTCCTTCCCCTGGAATTCCAGGATGCGAGCTTTCGCAGCGGTGTAGGCTTCCATCGTGCCATGACGGTCCAGGTGGTTCGGCGTGATGTTCAGGATCGCCGCGACGTTTGGCGAGACCGTCATCTGGTCGAGCTGGAAGGAAGACAGCTCGAGAACTGCCAGGTCATCAGGCTTCATCTGGTCTACATAGTTGATCAAAGGATCGCCGATGTTGCCGCCAATGTAGGCCCTGTCTCCATAGGCGTTCTTCGCCATGTCCCCGACCAGCGTCGTCGTGGTCGTCTTGCCCGCCGAGCCGGTAATGCCGATCGTCCGGCAGGAGACAGCTTCCATGAAGATCTGCGAGTCGTTCGAGAGCGGGATACCGCGCTTCATAGCTTCGGCGACGATCGGAAGCGTAAGCGGCACGCCGCCCGAGGGGCACAGCACGTCGGTGGAGTCCAGCAGCTCGAGCGGGTGCCCGCCCAATGCCCAGCGGATGGGATATTCGGCAAGCGACTGCCGCGCGACCTGCAGCTCGGTTTCGCTGCGCATATCGCTGAGGGTCACCTGGGCGCCGTGCAGCAACAACCAGCGCGCCAGGGCTAAGCCCTGCCGTGCGGCTCCCAGTATGAGTACACGCTTGCTACGCCAGTCCGTCTTCATCGCACCAATGCCAATCCCATGCCGACCATCGCGGTCAGCAGGCCGATCAACCAGAATCGCTGCACCACCTGTGTCTCGCTCCAGCCGAGCAACTCGAAATGCAGGTGGATGGGTGCCATCTTAAAGAAGCGTTTGCCTTTCGTCAGCTTGAAGTAGAGCACCTGGATGACCACGCTCAACGCTTCGCTGAGAGGGATCACCGCAATGACCAGCAGCAGCGGCCACTGCCCGGTCATCAAGGCCACCACTGCCAGCGTAGCGCCCAGTGCCAGCGAGCCCGTATCGCCCATGAAGAGCTCCGCCGGGTGCACGTTGAACCAGAGGAAACCAAAGAGGGCGCCCACGATCGTAAAGCAGAAGCGCGCCAGATAGAACTGTCCCTGGATAAGGGCGATGCCGCCAAACGCGGCAAATATGGTAGCAGAGATCAGTCCCGCCAGCCCATCCAGTCCATCTGTAAAATTGATCGCGTTCGATTCGCTCACGATAATGAACGCCGCGATCGGGATGTACCACAGCCCCAGCTCGATATCGCCTTTGATGCCCGGCAGACTCAGCTCGGGGACGTCCAGCGCGTACTTCAGCACGAATGCCGTTCCGAGGGCGAGCACCACCTGCGCAAGGAATTTCGTGCGGGCGCGCATGCCCTCGCCGCGCCGCTTGCCCCGGATGCCTTCCCAATCGTCGATCGCACCCAGAGCCGCGTACCCCACCAGCACGATGGTCGGCACCAGCACCGAGCGCCCGATCCCGGTGAAACCGATCAGCGTGGCGGCATTGAGCATCGCCGTCAAGAGCAGCACCGGCAATATAAAGAGCACGCCGCCCATCGTAGGGGTTCCCATCTTCACATTGTGGTGGCCCGGCTCATCCAGGCGGATCAACTTGCCGATCCGGAAATGCCGCAGGATCCGTAGCAAGGGCGGTCCCCAGATCACCGTCATCATGAACGACAGCATGGCAAGGCCCATCACGAAGGTCGTCTGCTTCATGAGCCTGCCTCCAGCAGCGAGGTGATGCGGTCCATGCGTAACCCGTGCGAGCCTTTGATCAGCACCGTATCGCTCTTGGTCAAGTTGGTTTTCAACCATTCCAGCAACGACTCGAACTCATCGAATTCCACGATGGAGGATCTCTTCATGCCCGCGCGCCGCGCAGCCTCGGCAATCATGTGCCCACGCTCGCCCAGCGTGAGCAAGACGTTCGCCACCTGCGCGGCGCGCAGACCGACCATCTCATGCCCGGTGCGCTCGTAGGGACCGAGCTCGAGCATGTCACCCAGCACCGCCACCTTGCGCCCCTCCAGCTCATCGAGCAGGGTCAATGCCGCCAGCATCGATTCGGGGGAGGCGTTATACGTATCGTCCAGCAGCAGGGCGCCCGTCTGGCTGCGGACCGCCGCGAGACGCAGCTGCGTGTGCCCCTGGTTGAGCCCTTCCAGGATCTCCTGCCAGTTCATGCCTTCTGCCAGTCCCACGGCTGCGGCGCGCAGCGCCGTGTGGACAGAGTGCCGCCCGATCAGCGGGATGCGCACATGCAGCGTTTCGCCCTGGTAATGCAATCGGAACCGGATCCCCTCGAGCCCCAGCCCAACCACGTTATCCGCCCACAGATTCGCCTCGCGCGACAAGCCATAGAAGAAGACCCGCGCCCTGGTCTTCTCCTCCATCTGGCGGACCCAGGGATCGTCGAAGTTCAGGATCGCGACGCCCTCGGGAGCGGGAGGCAAGGCCTGGATCAGCTCCGACTTGCCACGCGCAATCGCTTCCTGCGAGCCGGCGCGCTCGGCGTGGACGGTACCGATATTGGTGACAACCCCGACCTGGGGCAGGGCAATATCGCACAGGAAGGCAATCTCTCCCGGCACATAGAAGCCCATCTCGAGCACAGCCCGCTGGTACCCCGGACTCAGGCGCAGGATGGTCAGTGGCAGCCCGATCTCGTTGTTCAGGTTGCCCGGGCTTTTGAGAGTCCGGTAGCGGGTGCTGAGAACTTCCGCCACCATTTCCTTCGTGGTGGATTTTCCAACGCTACCTGTAATGCCGACCACGCGCAAGTCCAGCTTGCGGCGCCAGTAGCGCGCGATCTGCTGCAGTGCCGTGATGGTGTTTTCCACGTGCAGGCACAGCGGCGGGACGAAATCCTCCCGTGGGAACGAGTCGGCTGCTGCAATGGAACGCACGTCAAGCACCCGGACTGAACTGTTGACCTCGCGTTGAATTAAAGCAAAAGAGGCCCCCCGCCGAAATGCTTCTTCGACGAAATCGTGTCCGTCCACTTTCTCGCCGGGAATCGCGACAAACAGCGATCCGGGGATCACCTGTCGCGAGTCGATCACCGCTTCGGTGATGACCATTGTGGCGATGGGACGATAATTCGTCAGAGCTTCAAGAGCATCGGCGAGGGTCAGCATGTTATTTCGTTGCCAGTTGTTGACGTACAGCGTCAGGCGGGATATTGAGCAGAATTACGCTCTGTTCGGCGACCTTGGCGAACACAGGGGCAGCCGTTTCGGAGCTCCAGATGGAAGCGCTGGGACTTTCGAGCCAGACGTACACCAGGAACTGCGGGTCATCCACAGGTCCCCAGCCGACGAAAGACACGTTCGTATGATATGGATCGTAGCCATAGTCGCGCGGGATCTGGGCCGTGCCCGTCTTTCCCGCTAGGCGATAGCCGGGTAACAGCGCCAGCGAAGATTCCTGCTCGAGCGAAACGGCGAGCATTTCGTTCAGGGTGCGGGCGGTGTCGGCGGAGATCGGTGAGCCGGCGTATTGCGAGGGCACGTTGTATTGATGCCCATCGCGCACCATGGAGTACAACACATGCGGCGTGACCATCTGCCCGTGATTGGCGATCGCGGACGCTGCCATCAGCATCTGCAGAGGCGTTACGCTGACCCCCTGGCCAAACGCGTTGGTGCCAAGGTCCACCGGATACCAGTCCCCGTCGCCCGGGACCTTGAGCCGGCCAGCGGCTTCCCCGGCGAGATCCACGCCAGTGGGATGACCCAGGCCAAAGCGCTGCATATATCCGTAGAACGACTGGGTGCCCATCTGCGAGGAGATCCAGGCCAGGCACACGTTCAGCGAATGCTGCAGGCATCCGACCATATTCTGCTGGCCCCACGAATCACGGTTCCAGTTCTGGATCGTGATCCCGCCAACCTCGATCGCGCCGGTATCCACAAACGTCGTCTCCGGACGGACCACGCCCGTATCGAGGGCAGCAGCCATCGTCAGGATTTTGAGCACCGACCCGGGCTCGTAAGCCATGCCGATCGCGCGGTTGTATTGACTGCCGTCATCGTAGAGAGAGAAATAGTTGTCATAGTTATTGAGGTCCATATGAGGCGTAGCCGCCATGGCAAGGACCTCACCATTGCGTGGATCGATGACGATCACCGTGCCATTGTTCGCCCCGTAATCCAGCAGCGCCTCATCGAGAATGGACTCTACCTGCGCCTGCAGATCCCGATTCAGGGTGAGCACCAGCGTCGTGCCGTTGGGCACCCGGGGAATCTCGGTCGCCTTGTTGGGATCGCTCGGCACCCAGACCTGCACCGGGTTCCCCGCGAGCAGATCGTTGTATTTCTCTTCGATACCGAAGTAGCCGCGGCCATCGCGGGTCACAAATCCCAGCACATTGGATGCCAGCGCCTTTTCAGGATAGCTGCGCTGCAGATGCGGCTTGAAGGCCAGGCCCGCCAGGCGGGGATCATCGGCGTCGTCCAGCTTCTCGATCATCTTCTGCAAGGCATCGACAGTCTCGACACTCACGTAATCCTGGATTACCACATACTCCCAGCTGGAGGGCGAATCGGTCAGTTTTTTGTGGACGTCCTCATAAGGTAGCCCCATCTGGTTGCTCAGGATATATGCCATGGCTTCGGGGTCTTGCATCGCCGAGAGGCTCACGCCCACTTCGTAGACGGTGCGGTTTCCCGCCAGCAAATGGCCATTGCGATCGTAGATCTCGCCTCGCTCCGGATAGAACGTCTGGAATTCGCCAGCGTAGCGGTCTCCCTGCGAGAGGAAAATCAGGGCTTGCTCGCTGGTCTGAATGCGGACCATCTGCACGATCACCGCCAGCCCAACGAATGCCAGGCACACGGCGATGACGAGGGAACGGATGGCGTATTGTTGTCGCATAACTAACGCGGCGCTCCCACTTTGATCTGATCATCAAACCATTCCAGGAGAGACTGGGTGTATTCGGCAGGCAGGGTCTCAAAGTGAGGAGTGGCATCTTCAGCTGCCAGCAGAATATCTGGCTCGGGCTTCACAAAACCCGGGACCGCGACGTAATCCAGCTCCCCGGGCTGGACGGGGCGATAGCCCAGTGCAACGGCGCGTTGCTGCATCACCTCCGTCGAGGTCAAATCAGCAAGCTGAGTCTCCAGGTCCGCGTTTTCGCGCTGGACCGTCGTGATCTGGATCCGCAGCTCCTGGATCTCCCGGCCTGCCACAGCGGTGCGCGCAGTCACGTCCAGATAAAGCGCCGCAACCATTGCCGCGCAGATAAGAGCAAGCAAAAATACACCGATCCACTGGCGCTGAACACGCCAGGGGGCCTGTCTGTAAGCATGGATAATTTGAGTAGCCTGTCCTTGCATAACGACCTTTATATTTGGGCGATTGGTCGATTCTTCACCACAAAGGACACAACACTTGCACCGCAGGCAAGTGCAGGTGAGGTCACGAAGGTAAGATCATCCGGCTCGATCCTTTTCCCCTTTGTGTTCTCCCTGGCACCGTCCGCCAGAACGGGTGTCGTGCCCTTCGTGGTAAAAAAATTTAGAGTTTTTCTGCAATGCGAAGTTTCGCACTGCGTGCCCTCGGATTGGACTTTGTCTCTTCGTCCGAGGGCAGTATTGGTTTTCGATTGACCTCTTTCAGCGTTGCCTTGCGCTCAACTTCATAGATCCGTTCGTAGGGCGGGTTGACCCGATCCCGGCCCTGCTCGCGGAAGAACTCCTTGACAATACGATCCTCCAGCGAGTGGAAGGAGATCACAGCGAGCCGCCCGCCGGGCTTCAGGGCTGCCAGCGCTTGCGGGAGCACTTCTTCGATCGAAGCCAGCTCCTCATTTACGGCGATCCGTAGCGCCTGGAAGGTCCTGGTTGCCGGGTGAAGGCGACCTGCCCTGAGCTTGTCGAAGGGTCGGCGGGGCAGGACCGATTCGATGGCAGCGACCAGCTCACGGGTCGTCTGGATCGGTCTCGCTCTGACAATGGCCCGGGCGATCTTGCGCGACTCCCGCTCCTCACCGTATTGGTAGATCAAGTCTGCCAGTTCCCGTTCTGAGTACTTGTTCACCAAATCGGCGGCGGTCTGCGGGACGTGCGGTCCGAAGCGCATGTCGAGCGGCGCATCCTGCAAAAAGGAGAAGCCCCGTTCCGGCGTATCGAACTGCATCGAGGAGGCGCCGAGATCGAGCACGATGCCATCCACCACATCCCACCCAAGCCGTGCCAGTTGCATGGAGAGAGAAGTATAGGAGGCTTGCGCCAGATGGATACGATGTTCGTAGGGAGCCAAGTTCCTGCGAGCAATCGCAAGTGCCTGCGGGTCCACGTCGAGACCCAGCAGCTGTCCATCTGGCGCAGACGCCTCCATGATCCCGCGGGCATGGCCGCCCGCGCCCAATGTCCCATCCACATAGCGACCCCCCTGATGAGGTTGCAACGCGTGTATAATCTCTTTGTAAAGTACAGGTTCGTGCGGCGAAGCGTTCATGTAGTAACGACTTCAGTCGTTATCAATGGTCAACGGCTACACCTGCCCCTGCGGTGCCAGGGA